>NZ_MTBE01000030.1:0-58941 GCF_002916785.1 Diaphorobacter sp. LR2014-1
GCCACCGGAGATGCTGCTCAAGGCCTTGCTGCTGCAGATCCTGTTCTCCATCCGCAGCGAGCGCCAGTTGGTCGAAGCGATCAACTACAACCTGCTGTACCGCTGGTTCGTGGGCCTGAACATCGAAGACAAGGTCTGGGACCACTCCACTTTCAGCGCCAACCGCGAACGTCTGTTCAACGAAGACCTCGCCCGCGCCTTCTTCGAGCGCGTCAAGCTCAGTGCCCAGTGGGGCAAGCTCGCCAGCGACGAGCACTTCAGCGTGGACGGCACGCTCATTGACGCCTGGGCCTCGCACAAGAGCTTCAAGCGCAAAGACGACGACAGCGGCACGCCGCCTGGGCGCAACCCCGAGGTGGACTTCAAGGGGCAGGAGCGCTGCAACGACACCCACGAGAGCACCACGGACGCCGATGCCCGGCTGTTCAAGAAGAGCCAGGGCGACAAATCCCGCCTGTGCCACATGGGGCACATCCTCATGGAGAACCGCAACGGGCTGATCGTGGATGTCGAGATCACCCACGCCAGCGGCACGGCCGAGCGCGAGGCGGCGCTGGCCATGTTGGAGCGTCGGGGCAACAGGAACAAACGGGCCACGGTCGGTGCCGACAAGGGCTACGACAGCAAGGCCTTCATCAAAGGCTGCAGAAAGCTCAAAGTCACGCCCCACGTGGCGGCCAAGGACAAACACTCGGCGGTGGATGCGCGAGTGACACGGCACGAGGGCTACAAGACCAGCCTGAAGGTGCGCAAGCGCATCGAAGAGGCCTTTGGCTGGATCAAGACCGTCGGTGGTCTGGCAAAGACCAAGCTGATCGGTCAGGCCAAGCTCACGGGCCAGGCGCTGCTGTGCTTTGCCACCTACAACCTTGTGCGAATGGGCAGCATCGGCGGCTGGTGGGACGCGCATCATGCGTGAGCCCAGGGATACGTGCGCCCGAAATGGGCGGGAGGGCCTGCAAACCGGCCAGATGGGCCGTTGCAATCGCTGCGCAGACGCGTCTGGGCAGCTCGTGTCTTCGCACTCAGCGTCCCTGATGCGTTCGAAAAGCACTTTTTCAACGGCCTGTTAAGGCACGTGCCGACGCAAGCCTGGACAATCGGCCCATGTCCTCATCCTTGCTGCATCGCTGGTTTCCCTTTCTCTCCTGGCCCCGCCCGACATCCGCGCTGCTGCAGGGCGAGTTCTGGGCCGGCATGACCGTCGGGCTGATGCTGGTGCCGCAGGGCGTGGCGTACGCCGCGCTGGCCGGCATGCCGCTGGTGACGGGGATCTACGCATCGCTGGTGCCGGCACTGGTGGCCGTGCTGTGGAGTTCATCCACCCGCCTGGGCGTCGGGCCCACGGCGCTCACCAGCCTGCTCATCGGAGCGTCGATCACCGGGCTGGCCGAGCCAGGCAGCGCCCATTGGGTCACGCTGGCGGTGTGGATGGCCCTGCTGTCGGGCCTGCTGCAGCTGCTGCTGGGCGTGGTGCGTTTCGGCTGGCTGCTCAACCTGGTGACCTCGCCGGTGCTGGGCGGCTTCACGCAGGCTGCGGCGTTGCTGATCCTGGCCTCGCAACTGCCCGACCTGTTGGGCCTTCGCACCAGCTGGAGCGCACTGGCGGTCAGCCCGTCGCTGCACCACTTCGACCTGCGCGCGCTGGCGTTCGGCCTGGGCAGCCTGGGCTGCCTGGTGCTGGCGCGGCGCTGGCGCTCCAGCTTCCCGGCCGCCATCGTGGTGATCGCGCTGGCGGCACTCATCAGCTGGGCCATGGGCTATGCCGATGCCGACGGCGCCGTGATCGGCCACTTGCCCTCTGGCCTGCCGACGCTGTACTGGCCGGGATGGCTCTCGTGGGAAGAGATGGGCGCGCTGGTGATGCCGGTGATGGTCGTCACGCTGGTCAGCTTCCTGGAGACCGCCTCCAGCGCCAAGGTGGAGCACCACCAGGGCGGCACCCGCTGGAACGAGAACCAGGACCTGATCGCCCATGGCATGGCCAAGATCAGTTCGGGCCTGTGCGGCAGCTTTGCCACCAGCGCGTCGTTCTCGCGCTCCGCCATCAACCTGTATGCGGGCGCCAAGAGCGGCTGGGCGACGCTGTTCGCGCTGGTGCTGGTGCTGGCAACGCTGCTGTGGCTCACGCCGGCCCTGTACCACGTACCACAGCCGGTGCTGGCCGCCGTGGTGGTGACGGCGGTCACCAGCCTCATCAAGCCCGTCGGCATGTTCCGCCTGTGGCGCGTCTCGCGCGTGGAGACGGCCATCGGCCTCGTCACCTTCGGCCTCACGCTGGCCACAGCACCACGCATGTATTGGGGCGTGCTGGTGGGCCTGCTGATGAACCTGAGCCACTTTCTCTACCAGCGGCTGCACCCGCGCATCATCGAGGTGGGCCTGCACCCCGACGGCAGCCTGCGCGACCGCCACCTGTGGCAGCTGCCCCCGCTGGCGCCAGAGCTGCTGGCCCTGCGCATGGATGCCGAGCTGGACTTCGCCTCCGCCAATGCGCTGGAGCGCCGTGTGACCGACGAGCTGGCCCAGCGCCCGTCCATCCGCCACCTGTGCCTGTTCGCGCTGCCCATCAACCGCATCGACGTGACGGGCGTGGAGGCCTTCATCCGCCTGCGCGCGCTGCTGCAAAGCCACGGCGGCACGCTGCATGTGACCGGCATCAAGCTGCCGGTACAGCACACGCTGGACAATGCAGGCGCGCTGGCGCCGGGACCCAACTTCGCGCTGTACCGCACCGACGCCGAGGCCATCGCGGCACTGCAGAGGCTGGCTCCTCCCGACGCCGGGAACCCTGTCTCGACGCCGCAGTCCGACACAAGTGGCCCAGCTCAGTCGCTACCGAAGCTATAGCTGCTACACTGCCGATAGATATTTGTTTCTGGTTGTGACAAACACCGCGTCCCCCGCTTCCGTCTCTCTGCGCGACCTGCGTCTGGCCACGGCCCATGCCCTGGTGGCGCAGTCGTTGGGTTCCGAAGTGTCCCTGCAGGGCCAGACGCCGCTGCTGTACCTGCAGAACCTCATTGACGGCCTGTGCGAACTCTCGCTAAAGGACCCGCTCACCGGGCTGGCCAACCGCCGCCACGTGCGTGCGGTGCTGGAGCGCGAGATCGACCGGGTCGCGCGCTCGGGCGAAGCCGCGCTGCTGCTGATGCTGGACATCGACCATTTCAAGCAGGTCAACGACCGCCATGGCCACCTGGCCGGCGACATCGTGCTGCAGTCCGTCGCGCGTACGCTGGAGAGCTGCGTACGCCCCATGGACACCGTGGCCCGGTACGGCGGCGAGGAATTCGCCATCGTGCTGCCCGCCTGCCAGTTCGGCTTTGGCCGGGTGATCGCCGAACGCGTGCGCCGCGCGATCGAAGCCACGCCCGTGCGCATCTCGCCATCGCTCACGTTGAACGTCACCGTGAGCATCGGCGGCGCCTTCGCGCTGCAATGGATCCGCAGCACCACCGCCCTGTGGGCCGACCGGGCCGATGCCGAGCTGTACAAGGCCAAGCTCGGCGGCCGCAACTGCATCAGCATCGAAGAACAACCCGACAGCACGGTCACTGCGGAAGAAAAGAGTTTGCTGTTCGGCCCGCTATACACTCCGTCGGGATGGGGCGACCTGCCCCCGCCTTTGGATCCATCCACAGGCAGCGCCTATTGAAAGCCCAGTGATGAACGACGCGCTGTCCCCCAACCCGACGACTCCACCGGCCGGCGCCGCTGCGCCGGCTTCTGCTTCCGTGCCCTCCGCCACACCCGCCAACGCACGCATCATCGCCATCACCAGCGGCAAGGGCGGCGTGGGCAAGACCTTCGTCTCCGCCAACCTGGCGGCCGCCCTCACCCGCCGCGGGCACCGCGTGCTGGTGCTGGATGCCGACCTGGGCCTGGCCAACCTGGACGTGGTGCTGAACCTGCACCCCAAGGTCACGCTGCACGACGTCTTTACCGGCAAGGCCCAATTGGAAGACGCCGTGATCAAGGCACCCGGCGGCTTTTCGGTCCTGCTGGCCGGCTCCGGCATGGTCGAGTACTCGCGCCTCACGCCCGAGGTGCGCAACGAATTCCTCAACGTCATCCACACGCTGGCACCCCGCTTTGACGTGGTGCTGCTGGACACCGGCGCGGGCATCTCCGACGTGGTGCTGTTTTCCGTCTCGCTGGCGCACGAGGTGCTCATCGTCGCGACGCCCGAGCCCACGTCGCTCACCGACGCCTACGCCGCCATCAAGGTGCTGGCCACCCAGCAAAAGCGCCAGCACGTGCGCATGGTGGTGAACCAGGCCGCACGTCCGGGGGACGGACGCGCCATCACCGGGCAGTTGCAGCAGGTGCTGGACCGCTTCGTGACCACCGACACCGGCCGCCCCATGCGGCTGATCCACGTGGGGGACATTCCCGCCGACACCTCGGTGCGCGACGCCGTGATGCGCCGCCAGTTGCTGATGCTGCAGATGCCCGGCTGCCCGGCCGCGCTGGCCGTGGCCCAGTTGGCGAACAAGGTGGAGTCCACGATGCTCACGCCATCCCCCGAAGGACCGGGCGCAAATCGCTCCTGAAAAAATAGCTGCTAGCGCTTACCTAACAAGCGCTACAGCCAATTTTTCTCTCAACAACTTACACCTGGAACCTCCGCGGCGGCAGGGGAATGCGTTCGCTCTCGCCCGGGATGTGGCCCGTGGCGTCGCGCTCCCAGTCATCGGCGGCTTGCACGATGCGCTCCTTGCGGCTGGAAACGAAGTTCCACCAGATGTGGCGCGGGCCGTCCAGGGCGGCGCCGCCGATCACCACACACCGCGCCCCCGCCTTACCCGCGCGCACGCTGGTGGAGCGGCCGGGCTCCAGCAGCGCCAGCGTCTGCGCGGGCAACGCCTCGGCGTCCAGCCACAGCCCGTCGCTCACGGTGTAGAGCGCCATCTCGTCGGCGAGCGCGGGCAGGTCCAGCGCAGAACCCGGCTTCAGCCGCACATCCAGCAGCAGCGTGGGCGCAAACGTGGCCACGGGCGACTGGCAGCCGAAGGCCGCGCCAATCAGCACCCGCACTGCTGCGCCGCCATGCTGGTAGGCCGGGATCTGGTCCGCAGGGGTATGGGCGAAATGCGGCGCCGCTTCCTCATGCGCCTGCGGCAGCGCCGCCCAGAGCTGGATGCCGTGGTTCACATAAGTGCTGTGCGCCAGCGCGGGCGGGCGCCGCTCGGAATGCACGATGCCGCGCCCCGCCGTCATCCAGTTGATGGCGCCGGGCTCGATCTGCTGCAGCGAACCCAAACTGTCGCGGTGCAGGATCGCGCCCTCGAACAGGTAGGTGACCGTGGCCAGCCCGATGTGCGGGTGGGGCCGTACGTCATAGGCGGATGCAGGCGCCACCGTCGCGGGGCCGAAATGGTCGAAGAACACAAAGGGCCCCACCGACCGGCGCTGCAGCGCCGGCAGCAGGCGGCGCACGGTGAAGCCGCCGCCCAGGTCCTTGAAGTGCCCGCTCAGGCGCAGAGGGCCCTGCGCAGGAATGGCGTCGGCGCTCATGCGCGCTCCACCACGGTGGTGATCTCGGTGGTCACCTGGGTCATGAGCTTGTGCACGGGGCATTTGCCGATCGCGGCCTGCAGCTCGGCGATCTGCGCATCGCTCAAGTCGCCCTGCACTTGCAGCCGTGTGGCCAGGCGATAGGTACCGCTGCGCTCCTGCGAGGCATCACGCTCCACCACGGTGCGCACGTCCTGCACGTCCCAGCCCTTGCGCCGCGCGTACCACAGCAGCGTGAGCGCCTTGCAGCCGCCCAGCGCGGCGTCGTACAGGTCGTGCGGGTTGGGGCCGGTGTCGTCGCCACCTTCGGCGGCCGTGCCGTCCACCACCCATTCGTGGCTGCGGATGGCGAGGCGCTGGGCCATGGGGGTGCCCTCGATGCGCTGCAACTGGATGGTCATGGACGGCTCTCCTTCAGGGTTGTCCGTGCCACTGTAATGCGACAGGCGTGACAAGCACCGCGGCGTGCGCCCGCCCGGTGTCTAGGGGCGCAGCTGCAACTGGTGCACGTAGCGGCGCGGCCGGCGCTGCAGGGGGCGGTAGCCGCCGCCGGCCCAGGCCTGGGCCATGTCGGCGTAGCGCGGCGAGAACACCAGCCCGCTCTGACCCGTCTGGTAAATGAACAGCGAACGCTCCGGGTCCTGCAGGTCGTACAGCGCGCGCAGCGAGGGCGCGTGCCGGCTGGCGAAGGGCTCCACGGGCTGCGCAGCGTTGTACTGGCCCACGTTGACGCTGTACGCATCGCCCCCCGAGGGCACGCCCACGTTGAACCAGCGCGACAGCACGGGCACGCTGCCCAGCGGCTTGTGCACGGAAAGCGCCGGATGCGCCGCGCCCCACGCCCAGCGCTCGGGCTGGTTGCCATAGCGCGCGGCCAGGCGCTGCACGGTGCGCTCCAGCGCCGCGCCGGCATGGGCGGCGCAGCCGTGGGGCGCGCACCACCAGGTGTCGCCGCGCTCCAGCATGCCTTCCAGGCCCGCACGGAAGTCCCGCCGGCCGTAGGTGGCGGCAAAGCGCTCCTCACCCACGCGGGGCACGACCAGTGCGCGCGTGAGCTCGTCGGCCCACACCGACAGGATGAGCGGCGCCGCGCGGTCGGCGCGCATGTCGCCGTCAAAGCCGCGCAGCAGCGCCTGGGCCTGCCGCGCCAGCGGCTGCGAAACCGGAGCCGCCAGCAAATGGGGCAACAGGCGCAACGCGGCGGGGGACACCGTGTCGCCCTGCAGCGCGCGCAGGGACGGCAGGTCGTGCAGGCGCCGTGCCTCCAGCTGCTGCTCTATGCGCTGGTAGCGGTAGGGCAAGGCCCAGTCCTGCGTCAGGAAGTGCGGATAGCCCGGCGCCGTGATGCGCTGGTTGGCCGTGGCGATCCAGCCGCGCGCGCCGCCGTCGTCCTGCGGCGTCTGCGCCAGGGGCAGCCAGCCCTGCCAGTCGTAGCGCGCCTCCCAGCCCGGCGCGGGGGCCACACCGCGCAGGTCGTTGCCGGCCGCACGCAGGGGCACGCGCCCAAAGGCCTGGAGGCGGATCGCGCCATGCACGTCCGCCGCCACCACGCTCTGCATGGGCGAGTGGTAGTGCGCCATGCCTGCGAAGAGCTCCTCCACCGAGCGCGCCTGGTTGCTCAGCAGGCCCGCCAGCACGGTGTAATTGTCGGCATCCAGTGCGCTCCAGCGCAGCGCGATCACATGCCGGCGCAGGTCCAGCACGCTGCCGTGCAGCGCGGGCTGCGCATCGCTGATCACCGGCCCATGGCGCGTGCTGCGCACGGTGTGGCGCACATCAGGGCGGCCCTTTACGCGGATCACGTGCTCGCGCTGCTCGAAGGCCTGCCAGCCCTCGGGCGTGCGGTAGCGCGAGGGGTCGTCGGGGTGGATGGCCTCGATGTACAGGTCTTGCACATCGGGCGCGGTGTTGGTGAAGCCCCAGGCCACCTCGGCCGTGCGGCCCAGCACCACGAAGGGCAGGCCCGGCAAGGTGGCGCCGATCACGTCAATGGCCGCGACGGGCGTGCCGTCGGACGCCCTGCCCTGCGGCGCCTTCAGGTGCGCGAAGTACCACAGCGCCGGCGCGCCCAGGCCCAGGTGCGGGTCGTTGGCCAGCAGCGGCCGGCCGCTGGCCGTGCGCGTGCCGTCCAGCACCCAGTTGTTGCTGCCGCGCCCGCCGGGCGTGCCCAGTCCCGCCACGAAGTCCTGCGACCAGGCCTGGAGCGCCTGCGCCGCGCCTTCGCCTTCGCCTGCGCCTGCGCCTGCGGACTCGGCATCGGCCTGCGGGGCCGGTGCAGCCGCCTGCGGCGCGCGGTACACGCCCAGCGACCGGTACAGCGCCTGCAGGTCCACCGCCGTCGCGGGTGCCTCGCCAGGATAGGGCGGCATGAGCTGCCATAGCCGCTCGGTGGGCAGCGCGGCCGCCAGCGACAGGCGCGCGAACTCGTTGCCCCAGTTGCCGCCCAGGTCCAGCGCCATCATCAGCGCCCAGGCCACGCTGTCCTCGGGCGCCCAGGCCACGCCCTGCGCACCGCCGGGCCGCGCACCCAGCAGCAAAAACTCCGGCGGCAGCGCCTGGGTCCGCGCCGCGTGGAAGGACTGGATGCCCCGGCTGTAGGCCTGCAGCGCCTCGCGCGCGAACGCGGGCAGCGCGGCGTACTGGCGGCGCGCCGCACCCATGATGTTCAGCGTGCGCATGAGCTTGTCGGTATCCAGCGTGGCGGGGCCGAGGATCTCGGACAGCTCGCCGTGCATCAGCCGGCGGTTGAACTCCAGTTGCCAGGTGCGCTCCTGCGCATGCACGTAGCCCATGGCAAACCACGCGTCCCAGGGGGGTCTGCGCCTCGATGTGCGTTACGTCGGCTTCGTCGCGGCGCACCGCCACGGCGTGCTGCAGCCCGGCGGCGCGCAGCGCCCCGTCCAGTTGCGGGAAGCTGCGCAGCGCATACACCGCGGCCACGCTGCCGGCCAGCAGCAGCGCTGCCACCAGCGCCACCACGGCGCCCGCGCCGATGCGTTGCGATCTGCCCATGCCGCCCCCCCGCCGTCGCGGCGTTTCAAGCCAGAACCTACCATCGCGCCCACCCTTCAAGCGCTGGCAGCTCTTAAATCAATAGCATCTCAGTGGGCATGGCCCCAGTAGATGAGCGCGTCGCGCCCTTCGACCGACAGCGACACCTCCGCGCCCACGGGCAGCAGCACCTTGGTGGGCACATGGCCGAACGGCAGGTTGGTGAGCACGGGCGCCTTGATCTGCGTGCGCAGCCAGTCCACCACGCTCTGCAGCTTGAAGCCCTTGTCGTGCGGCGTGAGCTTGTATTCATTGAACTGGCCCAACACCACGGCCTTTTGCTGGGCCAGCACGCCGGCGTGCAGCAGCTGGGTGAGCAGGCGTTCGACGCGGTAAGGGTGCTCGCCCACGTCCTCCAGGAACAGCACGCCCCCCTTGACCTGCGGGAAATACGGCGTGCCCACCAGCGAGCACAGCACGGCCAGGTTGCCGCCCCACAGGGTGGCCTTCTTCACGTAGATGTCGCGCACGGCGGGCTGGCCGTCGGCGCGGGGTTTCTCGGCGTTCATGCGCCAGCCGCTGCCCTCGCCGTGGCCGGTGAGCAGATCGTCCAGGCAGGCCAGCATGATGTCGTCGGGCTCGCCCGGCACGCCCAGGTCTCCCACCAGCGCCGGGCCGGCCCAGGTGGTGGCGCCGGTCTTGGCCAGCAGCGCGGACTGGAAGGCCGTGAAGTCGCTCACGCCCACGAACTGGGTTCCGCGCTCCACCGCCTTGGCCACGGCCTTGTACTGGATGCCCGGCAGGATGCGCGTGAGGCCGTAGCCGCCGCGGCTGATCAGCGCCACGTCGGCGCCGCTGGCGGCCGCGCGGTGGATGGCGGCCAGGCGCGTGGCATCGTCGCCGGCAAAGCGCGTGTGGGACGCTAGCGCGTCGGGGTCCACCTCCACCTCGTGGCCCATGGCCTGCAGGCGGGCAATGCCGCGCTTGAACGCGGCCTTGTCGCGCACCGCGCCGGAAGGGGAGTAGATGTAGATGTGCCGGGGGCCGTGAGGGTGATCGCAGTGATCGTGGCCGCAGTCGTGGGGGTGGTTAGGCATAGCGGGTGAAGTATTCCATAGCGCGCAGCGCCGAGGCGGCGCTGGCGTCCGGCACGGTGAGGAGCGGCGCGGCATCGGCATCGGCAAAACGGGCGAAGGCGCGCGGCCCGGCGCGATGGCCGGCATCGGGGAACGGCGCGGCATCGCAGGGCGCCCCCCCCCGCACATGCAGCACGCGCACCAGGGGCGCCGACGCCGCATCGGGCAGCAGCGGCGCACCGGGCTGCGCCACCTGCACCACGCCGCGCAGGGCCAGGCGCTGCACCAGCTCGGCCAGCACCTGTCGATGCCAGTCGAGGCGGTGGGCGGCTTCTTTCTTGGGTTTGTCGCTGCGGCCGAAGCCGATCAGGTCCGGCGCCACCACGCGGTGGCCGGCCTGCGCGAAGGCCGCCAGCATGGGCTCCCAGCCATGGCTCCAGCCAGGGCTGGCATGCAGCAGCAGCCAGGTGCGGGCGGCGTCGCGCGGGCCTTCGTCCAGGTAGTGCAGGCGCAGGCCGGCCAGCGCGGGCAGATCGCTCACGTAATGCGGCGCGGGGCCGCCCAGGTGGGCGAACGCGGCGTCGGGCGTGCGCAGCGCGTCCTGGCGCAGCGGGTAGGCGGCCAGTTGCTGCGCCCGCTGGGCGCGGCGGCGGTCGCGGAAGAAGTCGCTGAGCAGTGCACCGCATTCATCGGCCAGCACGCCGCCTTGCACTGCGGTCTGGTGGTTGAGACGCGGCTCGGCGAACAGGTTGACCACCGAGCCCGCCGCGCCGGTCTTGGCGTCCGCCGCGCCGTAGACCACGCGCGGCAGGCGCGCGTGCAGCATGGCGCCGCTGCACATGGCGCACGGCTCCAGCGTGACGTAGAGCGTGCAGCCGTCGAGCCGGTAGTTGGAGAGCTGCGCCGCGCCGGCGCGCAGCGCGGCCATCTCGGCATGCGCCGTGGGGTCGTGCCCGGCGATGGGGGCATTGCGCCCGGTGGCGATCACCTGCCCGTCGCGCACCAGCACGGCGCCCACGGGCACCTCGCCCGCCTGCTGCGCGGCGCGCGCCTGGGCGATGGCCTCGCGCATCCAGTGGGCGTCGTCGGATTCGCTCATCTTTCAATAGCTGCTCGCGCTTGATGGGTAAGCGCTAGAGTCCATTTTGGCCATCAATCTTCGGGCAGGGTGCGTGGCTGCTGCATCAGTGCGTCCATCTGCTGCTTCACCTGCTGCTGCACCTGCTGGCTTTGCGCGCGCACCGTGGAGGCGGCGCCCTCCGCCGGCGCCGGCAGCCCCTGCACGGCGGGCGGCACGGCGACGCGCGTGGCGCCCATCTGCTTCTTGACCAGCACGGCCACGAGGGCCAGGGCCAGCAGCAGCCCGATCAGTCCGAATCCTGTACGCACCGCCTGCCCTCCGCGCCGTGGTGGGCGCTTAGCCGAACACGTTGATGAAGACCTGGATGGCCACGGCATTGACCAGGTCGATGAAGAACGCGCCCACCATGGGCACGATCAGGAAAGCCTTGTGCGACGCGCCGTACTGGTTGGTAATGGCCTGCATGTTGGCCACCGCCGTGGGCGTGGCGCCCATGCCGAAGCCGCAATGCCCCGCACAGAGCACGGCCGCATCGTAGTTGCTTCCCATCAGGCGGAAGGTGACGAAGCCCACGTAGGCCGCCATGACCAGCGTCTGCGCGCCCAGGATGATGACCAGCGGACCCGCCAGCCCGGCCAGCTCCCACAGCTTGAGCGACAGCAGCGCGATCGCCAGGTAGACGGACAGCCCGGTATTGCCGAACACGTCGATGGCGCGGTCGAACACCTCGAAGTTGAAGACGTAGTCCAGCACGTTGCGGATCAGCACGCCCCCGCCCAGCGCCCACACGAAGGTGGGCAGTTGCAGCGCCGTGCCCTTCGTCAACTGGCTCATGAACTCGGCAAAGGCCAGGCAGCCGGCAAACAGGGCCATGGTTTCGATGGCCGCGTCCGCCGTGATCAGGCGTGTCTTGTGCGGGAACTCGAAGTTGGGCGTGCCCGCCTCCAGCGCGCCGGCATCGCCCGTGCCCTGCGGGTGCTTCAGCCCGTGGCGCTGGATCAGCCATTTGGCCAGCGGCCCGCCGATCAGCCCGCCGATGACCAGGCCGAAGGTGGCACAGGCAATGCTCAAAGTGATGGCGCCAGGGATGCCGTGGTCGTTTTCCAGCACCGAGCCCCAGGCCCCGGCCGTGCCGTGCCCGCCCACCAATGTGATGGAGCCTGCGATCAGGCCGATCAGCGGGTCCAGCCCCAGCGCGGTGGCCAGCGCCACGCCCACGCTGTTCTGCACGCCGATGAACACCACCACGACCAGCAGGAAGACGATCAGCCCCATGCCGCCCTCGCGCAGCTTGAGGAAGTTGGCGCTCAGCCCGATGGAGGAGAAGAACACCAGCATGAAGGCGGTCTGCAGGCCGGTGTCGAACGACGCACGCACGTCGAACGCGGCGTTCAGCCCCCAGGAGATGAGCGCCGCCACCAGGCCGCCCGCCACGGGTTCCGGAATGTTGAATTCGCGCAGCCAGCGGATGCGCTGCACGAGGAACTTGCCCACCAGCAGCACGATGGCCGCGAAGATCAGGGTGTAGTAGGTGCTGAACTGTATATCCATGTGATCTCAAAGGAAGAACCACGCCGGCGGACGCAACCCGGCCGTGCCGCTGGCGGTGGAAGCGGCAGGCGCACAAACCACACGCGCGCTAAGCGCCCTGTCCATGAACCATCCGGGAAAACCCGCAATTTTGCCAGACGCGAACCTGCCGCCGGGTACCCCCGCCCCGGCACGGTCGGGCGCAGACCGGGATAATTCACGCCCTATGTCCCTCCTGCCCCACCAGCTCGAACTGCTCTCCCCCGCGCGCGATGCCGACATCGGCATCGAGGCCGTCAACCATGGTGCCGACGCCGTCTACATCGGCGGCCCGGCCTTTGGCGCGCGGGCCACGGCGGGCAACGACATCCGCGACCTGGAGCGGCTCATCCAGCACGCGCACCGTTTCAACAGCCGCATCTTCATCACGCTGAACACCATCCTGCGCGACGACGAGCTGGAGGGCGCCCGCCAGATGGCCTGGCGGGTGTACGAGGCCGGCGCCGACGCGCTCATCATCCAGGACATGGGCCTGCTGGAGCTGGACCTGCCGCCCATCCAGCTGCACGCGAGCACGCAGACCGACATCCGTACGCCCGAGAAGGCGCGCTTTCTGCAGGACGTGGGCCTGTCGCAGATCGTGCTGGCGCGCGAGCTGGACCTGGCGCAGATCGCCGCCATCCGCGCGGCCACCGACCCGGCGCGCACCACCATCGAGTTCTTCATCCACGGCGCGCTGTGCGTGGCGTACTCGGGCCAGTGCTACATCAGCCATGCCCACACCGGGCGCAGCGCCAACCGGGGCGACTGCAACCAGGCCTGCCGCCTGCCCTACGAGGTGCTGGACGGCGCCGGCCGCATCATCGCGCACGAGAAGCACGTGCTGTCGATGAAGGACAACAACCAGAGCGACAACCTGCGCGCGCTGATCGACGCCGGCGTGCGCAGCTTCAAGATCGAGGGCCGCTACAAGGACATGGGTTACGTGAAGAACATCACCGCCCACTACCGCAAGCTGCTGGACGAAATCATCGAGGAGCGCGAGTTCACGGCCGAGCCGCTGGCGCGCTCGTCCAGCGGCCGCACCACCTTCACGTTCGAGCCCGATCCCGACCAGAACTTCAACCGCGAGTTCACCGACTACTTCGTCAACGGCCGCAAGGAAGACATCGGCGCCTTCGACACCCCAAAGACGCCGGGCCGCGCCATCGGCTGGGTGACGCAGATCGGCGACAACTGGTTCGAGCTGGAGGTGAGCGACAAAGCCACCGCACTGCACAACGGCGACGGTCTGTGCTACTACGACCTGCAAAAGGAACTGGTGGGCGTGCACATCAACCGCGCCGAATGCGTGGCGCCCAAGAAGGGCATCTGGCGCGTGTTCCCCAAGAACGAGATCACCGAGTTCAAGGACCTGCGCAAGGGCCTGGAGATCAACCGCAACCGCGACATGGACTGGGTGCGCACGCTGGAGAAGAAATCCAGCGACCGCCGCATCGGCCTGTGGGCCCATCTGGCCGAGACCGCCGACGGCTTTGCGCTCACGCTCACCGACGAAGACGGCTTCGTGGGCAGTGCGTCGGTCATCCAGCCCCACCAGCCAGCCACCGATGCGGTCAAGGCCGAGGCCACGCTGCGCGATCAGCTCGGGCGCTTTGGCGCCACCCGCTTCGCCGTGCACGCCATGGCGCTGCAGCTCTCGCAGCCGTGGTTCGTGCCCGCATCGGCACTGAACCAGTTGCGCCGTGACGCCGTGGTCGCGCTGGAGGACGCGCGCACCGCCGGCTTCGTGCGCCTGCCGCGCGCCGTGCCGGTGCAGCCGCCCGTGCCCTTCCCCGAAGACACGCTGACCTACCTGGCCAATGTGTTCAACCACAAGGCGCACGACTTCTACGTGAAGCATGGCGTGAAGGTGATCGACGCCGCGTACGAATCGAAAGAGGAAGAAGGTGAAGTCAGCCTGATGATCACCAAGCACTGCGTGCGCTTCTCCATGAGCCTGTGCCCCAAGCAGGCCAAGGGTGTGATCGGCGTGAAGGGCACCATCAAGGCCGAGCCGCTGCAGCTCATCAACGGCAAGGAAAAGCTCACCCTGCGCTTTGACTGCAAGCCCTGCGAGATGCACGTGGTGGGCAAGATGAAGAAGTCGGTGATGAACCAGCATCTCAAGGACATGCAGGCCCAGCCGCTGCAGTTCTACCGCACGCGACCGGCGCCCACCTCCGCCTGATCCTGGCCTGCTGCCCAAAACATGGGCATCGCGTGCCAGGCCATGACTGGCGCGGCTTCGCGCAGTTGCCCACGGGGTTTTCCACAGCACAGCCCACAGGCTGCGGGGATAACGCAACGCCCGCCCGGCGCCGCGCGGGCGCATATCGACATTGCCAATGCATCGTTGGCCTGTGGAGGGTGGACCGCCATAATCGCGCGGCTATCTCCGCCCCAGGGCGCCCAGGGCTCGCACTAGGAAGCGCCCCAGGACGCCGGGCCCCGCCCTCCCCTTCACCCGCAAAGGAAGCACATGCGCATCGAGACATTGGCCGTCCACGCCGGCTATTCGCCCGACCCCACCACCAAGTCCGTGGCCGTGCCCATCTACCAGACGGTGGCCTACGCCTTCGACAGCGCCCAGCACGGCGCGGACCTGTTCGACCTGAAGGTGCCCGGCAACATCTACACGCGCATCATGAACCCCACCACCGACGTGCTGGAAAAGCGCGTCGCGGCGCTGGAGGGCGGCATTGCCGCCGTGGCCGTGGCCTCGGGCATGGCGGCCATCACCTACGCCATCCAGGCCATCGCCGAGGCGGGCGACAACATCGTCAGCGCCAGCACGCTCTATGGCGGCACCTACAACCTGTTTGCCCACACCTTTCCCCAGCAGGGCATCGAGGTGCGTTTTGCCGACGCACGCGATCCCGCCAGCTTCGGCCAGCTGATCGACGCGCGCACCAAGGCCATCTTTGTCGAATCCATCGGCAACCCGCTGGGCAACGTGACCGACATCCGCGCCCTCGCCGACGTGGCCCATGCGCATGGCGTGCCGCTGATCGTGGACAACACCGTGCCCAGCCCCTACCTGCTGCGCCCCATCGAGCACGGCGCCGACATCGTGGTGCACGCCCTGACCAAATACCTGGCCGGCCACGGCAACAGCATGGGTGGCACCATCGTGGACAGCGGCAAGTTCCCCTGGGCTGAGCACAAGGCACGCTTCAAGCGCCTGAACGAGCCCGACGTGAGCTACCACGGCGTGGTCTACACCGAGGCCCTGGGCCCGGCCGCCTATATCGGCCGCGTACGCGTGGTGCCGCTGCGCAACACGGGCGCTGCCATCTCGCCGCACAACGCCTTCCTGATCCTGCAAGGCATCGAGACGCTGGCGCTGCGCATGGACCGCATCTGCGAGAACACGCAGAAGATCGCCGAGGCGCTGCAGGGCCACCCCAAGGTGGAGTGGGTGCGCTACGCGGGCCTGCCGGACCACCCGGACCATGCCCTGGTGCAGCGCCAGATGAAGGGCCGCGCCTCGGGCATCCTGTCGTTCAGCCTGAAGGCCAGCGGCGACCCACGCGCCGCCGGTGCGCGCTTCCTGGACGCGCTGCAGCTGTTCACACGCCTGGTGAACATCGGCGACGCCAAGTCGCTGGCCACGCACCCGGCCTCCACCACGCACCGCCAGCTCAATCCCGAAGAACTGGCCCAGGCGGGCGTGACCGAGGGCATGGTGCGCCTGTCCATCGGCATCGAGCACATCGACGACCTGCTGGCCGACCTGCACCAGGCGCTGGACGCGGTTTAAGCGATTTTCGGCTCTAGCGCTTTCCTGGCAAGCGCTAGTAGCTCCTGATTCAGGAGCATACCCACTGCTCAGCGGGCATCGCGTGCCAGCCGCAGGCCCGTGAACTGCCAGCGCGCCGTGGCGGGAAAGAAGTTGCGGTAGCTGGCACGCACATGGCCGGGCGGCGTGGCGCAGGAGCCGCCGCGCAGGATGTACTGGTTCACCATGAACTTGCCGTTGTACTCGCCCACGGCACCGGGCGCGGGCGCGAAGCCGGGGTACGGGGCGTAGCTGGACTGCGTCCATTCCCAGACCTCGCCGCCCATCGGCTGGAAGGGATCGGCGCCGACCGCCGGCGCCGCTGGGCGGGGATGCAGCCGGCCGCCGTCGTCCAAGACATCGGCATCAGCGGGATGGCCCACGCAGCCCGCGGGCCCGGCACAGGCCGCCGCGGCGGCCACCTCCCACTCGGCTTCCGTGGGCAGGCGCGCGCCGGCCCAGCGGGCAAAGGCATCGGCCTCGTAGTAGGACAGGTGCACCACCGGTTGCGCAGGATGCAGCGGGCGCTCGCCTGTCAGCGTGAATTCGCTCCAGCCGCCCGGCCCGCCACCTTGGCCGCACTCCCCATCACCGCACCAGTAGATGGGGTGCTCCAGCCCTTGCGCACGCCGCCAGTCCCAGCCCTCGGCCAACCAGTGGGCCGGCTCGCGGTAGCCGCCGGCCTGCACGAAAGCCAGGTACTGCGCGTTGGTCACCGGTCGGGTGGCGATCTCGAAGGGTTGCAGGAAGACGGTGTGGCGCGGCGTCTCGTTGTCGAAAGCGAAGCCCTCGCCATCGTGGCCGATCTGCGCCAGGCCGCCTTCCAGGCGCCGCCACGCGGTGTCTTGTGCCGCAATGGCGTCCGCCACCACGGCCGCGGCTGTGCCTTGGTAGGCCGGCCACAGCGGGTTGCACCAGAGCAGGTGCTTGACGTCGGTGAGGATCAGCTCTTGGTGCTGCTGCTCATGCTGCAGGCCCAGTTCCACCAGCGCCAGCACGTCACCCGGAACTTCGGGCTGCGACAGGAGCTGCTGCATGCGCGCATCCACGTCGGCGCGGTAGGCCCGCACGGTGGCCAGGTCGGGCCGCGTGATCAAGCCACGCTGCGGGCGCGGGTGCTGCCGCCCCACGCCGTGGTAGTACGAGTTGAACAGCACGCGGAACGCCGGATCGAATGCTCGGAAGCCGCTCTCGTGCGCCTCCAGGACGAAGGTCTCGAAGAACCAGCTCGTGTGCGCCAGGTGCCATTTGACGGGGCTGGCGTCGGGCATGGACTGGGCGCAGCAGTCCTCGGCCGAGAGGGGCCGCGCCAGCGCCTCGGTGGCCGCGCGCACCGCGGCGTAGCGCAGCGCCATCGAGGGCTGCGACTGCCGCGGCGACGACGGCAGCGTGGGAGTCGAGGGTGGCAAGCGCATGTGGTATCCCCTGGCGGCATCACGCCTGGGCATGCACCATGGCGAACCAGCCGCGATCGTCCATCCAGGCCTGCGTGCGCGTGAAACCCGCTTCGCGCAGCAACGCGGTGAAATCCGGCAGCGGGTACTTGTAGCTGTTCTCGGTATGGATGCGCTCGTCCGCCGCAAAGTCGCGCCCGCCGCCCGGCCAGCGCACACGCTGCGGCCCCGCGGCCTCCAGGTGCATTTCGATGCGCGAGGCATGGGGGTTGAAGAAGGCGCGGTGGCGCCACTGCGCGGGCACGAAGTCGCTGCCGACCAGGCGGTTCACGTGGGCCAGCGCGTTGCGGTTGAAGGCCGCGGTCACGCCGGCGGCGTCGTCGTACGCGGCCTCCAGCACGGCCACGTCCTTGGGCAGGTCGAAGCCGATCAGCAGGCCGCCATCGTCCAGCGCCAGTTCGCGCATGTGCCGCAGCAGGGCCAGTGCCTGGGGCGGGTCGAAGTTGCCGATGGACGAGCCAGGGTAGAAGACGAGGCGGCGCGCGCCGGGAACGTCCGACGGCAGGTGCACACCCCGGGTGATGTCCGCGCCCACGGCGCGGGCATGCAGGCCCGGCAGTGCCACACGCAGGCGCGCGATAGCATCCCGCAGGTAGTCGGCGGAGATGTCCACCCCCACGAAGTGCGTGGCCCGTACCAGCGCGCAGAGCTCGCGCGCCTTGTCGCAATTGCCCGCCCCGGGCTCGATCACCACACGCGCCGGGCCTACGGCCTGGGCAATGGCGTGCCCGTGGCGCCGCAGCAAGGCACGCTCGGTACGCGTGGGGTAGTACTCGGGCAGGCGGGTGATGGCCTCGAAGAGTTCCGAGCCCCGCTGGTCATAGAAATACTTGGGTGAGAGCGCCGCCTGCGGCTGCAACAGGCCGGCCAGGATCTCGCCGCGTTCGTCGGCCGAGGCCACACCCGCGGGCGGCTGCGGCGGTGCCAGGCCGAGGTGGTGAAGGACGCCGTCAAGCCGAGCAAGGGGAGAAACTGCAGACATAGCGCTGCAGCGTAGGCCACCTGCCAACGCGCCCCTGCAATCCAACGACACCTCTTCAGGTAGGACGCACGCGCGATCTGCAGGGCAATCCACAGTGCACCTCTTGTGCCGGATTGCCCGCTGTGGTTGGCTTTTTCGCCGCCCTGCCAATAAAGGATCAAATCGGGCGGAAGCGCTTGCCCATCAAGCGCAAATAGCTCCTTCAATGAGAGCATCGATTTACCGTCCGCCGAGGATAAAAAAAGGGCCGGCGCATGCGCCGGCCCACCCCACCATGAAGAACGGAACTTGCGTGCTTAGAAGCGGTAGCCCACGCCCACGCCGAACAGCACCGGGTCGACCTTGAAAGTGCCCACGCCGCGCACGTCGGTGTCGATGTACACCTTCTTCACGTCCACGTTCAGGGACCAGTTCTTGTCCAGCGCATAGTCGAAGCCCACTTGCAGGGCACCGCCCCAGCTGTTGCGCTTCACGTCCAGGCCCGCGGGCAGCTTCACGCTGGAAAAGCGCGTGTAGTTGACACCAGCGCCCACGTACGGCTTGAACGCGCCGAAGTTCGTGAAGTGGTACTGCAGCAGCAGCGAGGGCGGCAGGTGCTTGAGCGAGCCGATCTTGTCGCCGTTCAGGCGCACGTCGTGCTTTTGCGGGTAGGTCAGGACCAGTTCGGCAGCGAGGTTGGGCGTGAAGAAGTACGAGACGTCGACTTCAGGAATCCACTTGTCGTTGATGCTCACGCCCGCGTCGCCGGCGGCACCGTTGTTGGCGCTGTCCAGATGCACCGCGCGTGCACGCACCAGCCAGGAACCTTCCGCAACCTGCTGCGCGAAGGCAGCGCCGGAGGTCATCGCACACAGAACGGCCAGGGCCAGAAGATTCTTTTTCATGTTGACTCGATACGTTGGGTTGACCGGGGACGACCCCCGTGCACGTATTAAGCCCACGAGTAATATGGTCAATATTGCTGCAGATCAAACCCAGAATCTGTGTGTCTATTCGTATGTGTCTATTTCGTCACAAACGGCGGCATATGGCCTCACTCAATGCGTGCCATTGGCAGCCGCCTTGCCGCGCAGCCGCCCCACCAGCGTCCACACCGCCAGCACCACGGCGCCCGCCACCAAGCCCACCACGGCATTGAGCAGGTTGGTGACCAGCACCGACCACAGTCCGCCCAGCGGCCAACCCTGCACCGCCGCGCCCACGCCCTCGACGGCATGATGCAGCGCCGGCACGCCATGCACCAGGATGCCCCCGCCGACGAGGAACATGGCTGCGGTGCCGACCACCGACAGCGTCTTCATGAGCCAGGGAGCGGCCGCGACGATGCCGCGGCCCAGGGCCTGTGCCGCGTTGCTGGCCTGGCGGCTGAGCCACAGGCCCAGGTCGTCCAGCTTCACGATGCCCGCCACGAGGCCATAGACCCCCACCGTCATCAGGACGGCAATGCCCGCCAGTACCGCCACTTGCTGCGCAAAAGGCGCGCCCGCGACGGCGCCCAGGGTGATGGCGATGATTTCGGCAGAGAGGATGAAGTCGGTACGCACGGCCGCCTTGATCTTGTCCTTCTCCACCCGCGCCAGGTCCACGTTGGGATTGGCGTTGGCCTGCGCATGGATCGCGTGTTGCACGGCATCTTCCTCGGGCGTGTGCAAAAGCTTGTGCGCGAGCTTTTCGCAGCCTTCGAAGCACAGGAAGGCCCCGCCCACCATGAGCAGCGGCGTCACGGCCCACGGCGCGAACGCGCTGATGAGCAGCGCCGCCGGCACGAGGATGGCCTTGTTCACCAGGGATCCGCGGGCCACGCCCCACACGACGGGGATCTCGCGCTCTGCCCGCACGCCCGTGACCTGCTGGGCATTGAGCGCCAGGTCGTCGCCCAGCACCCCTGCGGTCTTTTGCGCCGCCACTTTGGTCATGACGGACACGTCGTCGGCCATGGCGGCGCTTTTCTTGGCGGCCACCTTGGTCATGAGGGCCACGTCGTCCAGGATGGTGGCGATGTCGTCAAGCAGGGTCAGAAGGCTGGCGCCGGCCATGGGTGAGTTCCTTTCAAGAAGCCGCCATTCTGAATGAAAACACCCCTAACGCATGTGGGACAAGCGCTGACAGCTATTGTTTTTGCAATACGGTGGGCAGGCGTACCATGGCGGCATGCCCTCTCGCACTGCGTCCTCGCGCCCCGTGCGCACCGCCGCCGCGCTGGCCGCGCTGGTGCTGTCCGCCTGCGCCGGCCCGTCGGCGCGCCTGGGCGTGGGTGTGCCGGTGGGGCCGTTCAGCGTGGGCGTCGGCGTGGGTTCGGGCGGCGTATCAGCCGGGGTGGGCACCGGCGTGGGGCCGGTGGGCGTCGGAGTGGGAGTGCACCCAAGCGGCCAGGTGACTGGCGGCGTGGGCGTGGGTGCCTCGGTTCCCATGGGCGGCGCACACGTCGGAGCCGGCGTGGGCTCATCCACCGTGCTGCACGATCCGTACCGGCCGCCGCAGCCACCCGCGCCGGCGGCGCCGTCTTCCGGCGGCCCGACCCTGCAGTGGCGCGACTCGCACGGGCGCATCGTGCCCGAGTGCCATGTGCGCGGCGGCTGCTAGCCGCGCGCCGCGGCGCCGATCACCCCACCCACTTGCGTGCGTTGCGCCACACGCGCATCCAAGGGCTGAACGCGTCCTTGCCCCCCGTGGCGGCCAGATCGGTCCAGCTCATCTGGATGTTGCGGAACACACGCTCGGGGTGCGGCATCATGGCCGTGAAGCGTCCGTCCGCCGTCGTCACGGCCGTGAGCCCGCCGGCGCTGCCATTGGGGTTGAACGGGTAGCGCTCGGTCGGCTGGCCATGGTTGTCCACGAAGCGCATGGCACGCACCACCTTCTCGGCATTGCCACGGTACTGGAAGTTGGCATACCCCTCGCCGTGCGCGACGGCGATCGGCAGGCGGCTGCCGGCCATGCCCTGAAGGAAGATGCTGGGCGATTCCAGCACTTCGACCATCGACAGGCGCGCCTCGAAGCGGTGGCTCTGGTTGGTGGTGAAGCGCGGCCAGTCCTGCGCGCCAGGGATGATGTCGGCCAGTTCGGCAAACATCTGGCAGCCGTTGCACACGCCCAAGGCGAAGGTATCGCCACGCGCGAAGAACTGCTGGAACTGGGCCGACAGGCGCTCGTTGAACGTGATGGAGCGCGCCCAGCCGATGCCCGCGCCCAGCGTGTCGCCGTAGCTGAAGCCGCCGCAGGCCACCACGCCAGCAAACTGCGCCAAGTCGGCACGGCCGGTCTGCAGGTCGGTCATGTGCACGTCGAACGCCTCGAAGCCCGCCTCAGTGAAGGCATAGGCCATTTCCACGTGCGAGTTCACGCCCTGCTCGCGCAGCACGGCCACGCGGGGCTTGGCGCCGGTGGCAATGAACGGCGCGGCCACGTTGTCGCTCGGATCGAACGTGAGGTGCACATGCATGCCCGGGTCCGCCGGATCGCCCGCCGCGGCGTGCTCGCTGTCGGCACAGGCCGGGTTGTCGCGCTGCTGGCAGATCTTCCAGCTCACGGCATCCCAAACCTGGTGGAGGTCCGCCAGGGATGCGCTGAACACGGCCTTGGCGTCGCGCCAGACCTGCAGTTCACCCTTGCCCGCGTCGATGGGCGAGGAGGCCGGGCGCGTCTTGCCGATGAAGTGGCTGCAGGCAGCCAGGCCATGCTCACGCAGGGTCTGCATCACCTGCGTGCGCTCGGCCGTGCGCACCTGCAATACCACGCCGAGTTCCTCGTTGAACAGCGCGCGCAGCGTCAGCTCTTCACGGCGACCGCTCACCTGCTGCGCCCAGTTCTTGGCGTCGCCGGTTTCCATACGGCTGTCGCTGATGCCGTCGCCTTCAGTGACGAGCATGTCCACGTTAATGGCCACGCCGACGTGGCCAGCGAAGGCCATTTCAGCCACGGTAGCCAGCAGGCCGCCGTCGCCCCGGTCGTGGTAGGCGAGGATCGCTCCTTTAGCGCGCAGCGCGTTCACGGCGTCCACCAGGGCGATCAGGTCCTTGGCGTCGTCCAGGTCGGGCGTCTCGTCGCCGGTCTGGTTCATCACCTGCCCGAGGATGGAGCCGCCCATGCGCATCTTGCCGCGGCCCAGGTCGATCAGCACGAGGGTCGTGTCCTCTTCCTTGGCGTCGAGCTGCGGCGTGAGCGTGCCGCGCACGTCGGCCAGCGTGGCGAACGCGGTGATGATGAGGCTGACGGGCGAGGTGACCTTCTTGGTCTCGCCGCCCTCGCTCCACTGGGTGCGCATGGACAGGCTGTCCTTGCCCACGGGGATGGAGATGCCCAGCTGCGGGCACAGCTCCATGCCCACGGCCTTCACGGTCTCGTACAGCGCGGCGTCTTCTCCGGGCTCGCCGCAGGCCGCCATCCAGTTGGCCGACAGCTTCACGCGCGGCAGTTCGATGGGTGCCGCCAACAGGTTGGTGATGCTTTCCGCCACCGCCATGCGGCCCGACGCGGGCGCATTGAGCGCCGCCAGCGGCGTGCGTTCGCCCATGGCCATGGCCTCGCCAGCAAAGCCACGGAAGTCGGCCAGCGTCACGGCCGCGTCGGCCACGGGCACCTGCCAGGGGCCCACCATCTGGTCGCGGTGGGTCAGGCCGCCCACGGCGCGGTCGCCGATGGTGATGAGAAAGCGCTTGGAGGCCACCGTGGGGTGGGCCAGCACCTCGATCACGGCCTTCTCCAGCGGCAGGCCGTCCACGTTCAGCGGCGCGAAGCTGCGCTGCACGCTGGTCACGTCGCGGTGCATCTTGGGCGGCTTGCCCAGCAGCACGTCCATGGGCATGTCCACAGGATATTTCTGGTCGCCCGACGTGACCGCCGTGTCTTCCAGCACCAGTTGGCGCTCCTCGGTGGCCGTGCCGATCACGGCGAAGGGGCAGCGCTCGCGCTCGCAGAAGGCCGTGAACTGCGCCAGCGACTCGGGCGCGATGGCCAGCACATAGCGCTCCTGGCTCTCGTTGGACCAGATTTCCTTGGGCGCCAGGCCGGACTCCTCCAGCGGCACGGCGCGCAGGTCGAAGCGCGCGCCGCGGCCCGCGTCATTCGTCAGCTCGGGGAAGGCGTTCGACAGGCCGCCCGCGCCCACGTCATGGATGGCCAGGATGGGGTTATCCGCCCCCTGCGCCCAGCAGTGGTTGATGACCTCCTGCGCGCGGCGCTCGATCTCGGGGTTGCCGCGCTGTACCGAGTCAAAGTCTAGCTCCGCCGCGTTGGTGCCCGTGGCCATGGAACTGGCGGCGCCGCCGCCCATGCCGATGCGCATGCCGGGGCCGCCCAGCTGGATCAGCAGCGTGCCGGCGGGGAACAGGATTTTTTGGGTGAGCCGCGCGTCGATCGTGCCCAGGCCGCCCGCGATCATGATGGGCTTGTGGTAGCCGCGGATGATGGCGCCCTCGCCCGTTCCGACCACCTGCTCGTATTCGCGGAAGTAGCCCGTCAGGTTGGGCCGGCCGAACTCGTTGTTGAACGCGGCGCCGCCCAGCGGCCCCTCGGTCATGATCTGCAGGGGGCTGGCGATGTGCTCGGGCTTGCCCACCTCGCTGCCCCAGAGCTTGGACACGGTGAAGCCCGTGAGGCCCGCCTTGGGCTTGGAGCCGCGGCCGGTAGCGCCCTCGTCGCGGATCTCGCCGCCCGCGCCGGTGGAAGCGCCGGGGAATGGCGAGATGGCCGTCGGGTGGTTGTGCGTCTCCACCTTCATCAGCACATGGTGGGTTGCACTACGCTTTTGATAGCTTGGAGCGCTTACCTGTTGGGCGAAAGACTCGAATTTGGCGATGAATTGCTCGACCTCGCTGCCTTCCATGATGGAGGCGTTGTCGGCATAGGCCACCACGGTATGCTGGGGCGACACGGCTTCGGTGTTGCGGATCATGCCGAACAGGCTCTTGTCCTGCGCCACGCCGTCGATGGTGAACTGGGCGTTGAAGATCTTGTGGCGGCAGTGCTCGCTGTTGGCCTGGGCGAACATCATCAACTCCACGTCGGTGGGGTTGCGCGCCAGGCCTGTGAAGGCGTTGACCAGGTAGTCGATCTCGTCGTCGGCCAGGGCCAGGCCCCAAGCCTTGTTCGCAGCCTCCAGCGCCGCACGCCCGCCCTGCAGCACATCCACGAAGGCCATGGGCTCGGCCTGCAGCTCGGTGAACAGGCGCTGCGCCTCGTCCAGCGTGGTGACCACCGATTCCGTCATGCGGTCGTGCAAGAGCGCCGCAACCTGCTGCAGCTGCTCGGTGCTCAACTCGGGCTTGCCACCCAGCAGGCCGCCCTTGAGGCTGATGCGGTATTCGGTGATGCGCTCGATGCGGCGCACCGCCAGGCCGCAGTTGTGGGCGATGTCCGTGGCCTTGGACGCCCAGGGCGACACCGTGCCCAGGCGCGGAGTGACATACAGCACCATGCCGTCCCGCGGGCCGGCGTATGGGTCGCCGTAGGTCAGCAGCGCGGCCAGGCGCTCGCGCGCGGCGGCATCGGGTGCGGCGTCGCCAGCTACCAGGTGCACGAAGCGCGCCGCAATGCCGTCGATCTTGGGATGAATGGCCGCCAGGGCGGGTTGCAGTTGCTGGGCGCGGAAGGTGCTGAGGGCATTGCCGCCCTCCAGCGGGGTGATGTGCAAGGTCACGGTAGCGGCCTGTGTGGTGGCAGAAAGAGGCGTTTCGCCCGCTGGTTGAGGCAGCCGCTGAATGGGGCCGCCGCGCCGGCAGCGCGTGTTGGTGGGAGCCCGCTATTTTAGCCCGCGGCACCCGCCCTTGCCCGCCCCGCGCCCACAGGGGGCAAAGGCCGATGGGATAATTTGCGCCATGAGCATCACCATCAAAGACGCGCAGGGCATCGCCGGCATGCGCGAGGCCTGCCGCCTGGCGTCCGAAGTGCTGGACTACATTGCCCCACACATCAAGCCCGGCATCACCACCGCAGAGATCGACCGCCTGGGCGCGGAATGCATGGCCGCCCAGGGCACCGTGTCCGCCACCATCGGCTACCAGCCTCCGGGCTACCCGCCCTACCCCGGCCACCTGTGCACCTCGGTCAACCATGTGGTCTGTCACGGCATTCCCAACGACAAGCCGCTCAAGAAGGGCGACATCGTCAATGTGGACGTCACCGTGATCACCAAGGACGGTTGGTATGGCGACAACAGTCGCATGTACCTCATCGGCGAATGCTCCATTGCGGCCAAGCGGCTGTCGCAGCTCACGTTCGAATCCATGTGGCTGGGCATCCAGCAGGTCAAGCCGGGCGCGCGCCTGGGCGACATCGGCCACGCCATCCAGAAGTTCGCCGAGGGCCACGGCCTGTCGGTGGTGCGCGAGTTTTGCGGCCACGGCATCGGCCAGAAATTCCATGAGGACCCGCAGGTGCTGCACTATGGCCGCCCCGGCACGGGCGAGGAGCTGGTGCCCGGCATGACCTTCACCATCGAGCCCATGCTCAACCTGGGCAAGCGCGACATCAAGGAGCTGGGCAAGGACGGCTGGACCATCATCACCAAAGACCACAGCCTGTCGGCGCAGTGGGAACACACCGTGCTCGTGACCGAGACCGGCTACGACGTGCTGACCCTCTCCGCCGGCTCCCCCGCGCTGCCGGCCTTCGTCACCGCCACCACGACCTGAGCCAGGCCGCCGCGCCCAGAGCGCCGCAAGGCATGCACGGTTCTTGCTAAACGTCCTCCATGCCTTCCATCCCCCCCTGCCCCCCCGCCACCGCACCGGATCTCGCGCAGCTGCATGCGCTGCGCGACGCCTACCGCCAGGACAAGGCCGCCCTGCTGGCGACCCTGCGCGCGCCCGGAGCGTCCACGCGCGGCGTGCGCAGCCTGCTGCATCGCCTCTCGTCGCTGACCGACGGCCTGCTGTGCCGGCTGTGGGACCGCGCGCAGTTGCCTGAAGGCATGGCGCTGGTCGCCGTGGGGGGCTACGGACGCGCACAGCTGTTCCCTTATTCCGACGTGGACGTGCTGCTGCTGCTGCCGGACGGCATGAGCGTGGCCGCGGGCCATGCAGGTGCGGCACCCTGCACGCCGATCGAGACCTTCATCGGCAGTTGCTGGGACGCGGGGCTGGAGGTAGGTTCCAGCGTGCGCAGCGTGGCCGAATGCCTGAGCGAGGCCGCCGCCGATGTGACGGTGCAGACATCGCTGCTGGAAGCGCGCCTGCTGTGCGGCAACGCCGCGCTGTTCGATGCGTTCCGCCAGCGCTACGACGCGCAGATGGACCCGCGCGCCTTTCTGGTCGCCAAGACGCTGGAGATGCGCCAGCGCCATACGAAGTACGAAAACACCCCCTACGCGCTGGAGCCCAACTGCAAGGAGTCGCCCGGCGGCCTGCGCGACCTGCAGCTCATCCAGTGGGTGGCGCGCGCCGCGGGTCTGGGGCGCAATTGGCGAGAACTGGCGGCCAGCGGCCTGGCCACACCGTTCGAGGTCCAGCAGATCGAGCGCAACGAGGCGTTGCTGTTCCTGATCCGCGCGCGCCTGCATGCGCTGGCCGGCCGGCGCGAAGACCGCCTGGTGTTCGATCTGCAGACCGCCGTGGCCGAGACCTTCGGCTACCGCTCCACCGCACCGGACGGCCAGCGCCTGGCGATGCGTGCCAGCGAGACGCTGATGCGCCGCTACTACTGGGCCGCCAAGGCCGTGTCGCAGCTGTGCCAGATCCTGCTGCTGGGCATCGAGGAGCGACTGAACCCCTCCACGCATGAACTGCGTCCGATCAACCCGCGCTTCTTCGAGAAGGCCGGCATGATCGAAGTGGCCAGCGACGACCTGTACGAAAGAGAACCCCACGCCGTCCTGGAAACCTTCCTGCTCTATGAGACCACCGTAGGGCTCAAGGATCTGTCGGCACGCACGCTGCGAGCGCTCTACAACGCGCGTGGCGTGATGGACAGTGAATTCCGGCGCGACCCCGCGAACCGCGGGCTGTTCATGCAGATCCTGCAGCAGCCCGCAGGCATCACGCACGCCATGCGGCTCATGAACCAGACCTCCGTGCTGGGCCGCTACCTGTGGCCCTTCCGGCGCATCGTGGGGCAGATGCAGCACGACCTGTTCCATGTCTACACGGTGGACCAGCACATCCTGATGGTGCTGCGCAACGTGCGGCGCTTTTTCATGGCCGAGCACGCACATGAATACCCGTCGTGTTCACAGCTCGCCGCAGGCTGGGACAAACCGTGGATTCTCTACATCGCTGCGCTGTTCCACGACATCGGCAAGGGGCGCGGCGGCGACCATTCACAGATCGGCGCGCAGGAAGTGCGGCGCTTTTGCCGCCAGCACGCGGCGCACGGCATCACGCGCGAGGACGCGCGGCTCATTGAATTCCTCGTGGCCGAGCACCTCACCATGAGCCAGGTGGCGCAAAAGCAGGATCTGTCCGACCCCGACGTGATCGCCGCCTTCGCGCGCCGCGTGGGCAACGAGCGCTACCTCACCGCCCTGTACCTGCTCACCGTGGCCGACATCCGCGGCACCAGCCCCAAGGTGTGGAACGCCTGGAAGGGCAAGCTGCTGGAAGACCTGTACCACGCGACGCTGCGTACCCTGGGCGGGCGCGCACCCGACGCCGCCGCCGAGATCGAGGCGCGCAAACGCGAGGCGCTGGTGCTGCTGGCATTGGCCTCCCAGCCCCACGAGGCGCACAAGAAGCTGTGGGATACGCTGGACGTGAGCTATTTCATGCGCCACGAGGCGGCGGACATCGCCTGGCACACCCGCCACCTCTCGCGCCACGTGGGTGCCGGCAAGCCGGTGGTGCGCGCACGCCAGTCGCTGGCGGGTGAAGGCCTGCAGGTGCTGGTGTATGCGCCCGACCAGAGCGACCTGTTCATGCGCATCTGCGGCTACTTCGACCGTGCGGGCTTTTCCATCCTGGATGCGCGCGTGCACACTGCCAACAACGGCCATGCGCTGGACACCTTCCAGGTCGTTGCCTCCAGCCAGCCAGGCGCCTACCGCGAGCTCATTCACATGGTCGAGAACGACCTGCTGCGCGCCATCGAAGACCCGCGGCCGTTGCCCGAGCCTACGCGCAAGCGCGTGTCGCGTCGCGTCAAGAGCTTCCCCATCGCGCCGCGCGTCACGCTGCGCCCTGACGAAAAGGCCCAGCGCTGGCTCATCAGCATTTCCGCCAGCGACCGTGCCGGCCTGCTGTACCTGGTGGCGCGCGTGCTCTCGCGCCACGGCCTCAGCGTGCAGTTGGCCAAGGTGAGCACGCTGGGCGAACGGGTGGAGGACGTGTTCCTGGTGCAGGGCCCGGAGATGCAGAACAACGCGCGACAGATCCAGATCGAGACCGAGCTACTGCAGGCGCTGGCCGATCAATGACTATGATTTCGATAGCTGCTTGCGCTTGCCACAAGGGCGCTACAGCCTGATTGAGCGCTCAATCGTCTTCTACCGCACCAATCTCCGGAAACAACACCTCCGTGTAACCGAACTGCGTGAAATCGCGCACGCGCATTGGGTAGAGCTTGCCGATCAGGTGGTCGCACTCGTGCTGCACTACCCGCGCGTGGAAACCTTCCGCCACACGGTCGATGGGCGCGCCCAGCAGATCGACGCCGCGGTAGTGGATGCGCGCAAAGCGCGGCACCTTGCCGCGCAGGCCCGGCACGGACAGGCAGCCCTCCCAGTCGTCCTCCTCGTCGGCGCCCAGCGGCGTGATCACGGGATTGATGAGCACCGTGGGCGGCACGATGGGGCGGTCGGGATAGCGCGGGTTGCGCTCGCCGGAGCCGAAGATCACCACCTGCCAATCCTCCCCGATCTGCGGCGCCGCCAGGCCCGCGCCGTTCACGGCCTGCATCGTCTCGCGCATGTCGTTCACCAGTTGGTGCAGCGCGGGCGTATCGAATGCGGTAACGGGTTGGGCCACCCGCAACAGTCGCGGGTCGCCCATCTTCAGGATGGTGCGGATGGTCATGGTGGGTCTGCGGGCTGCAGCCGCCAAGCGCAGGGCATGGCGAAAGGCATGGCGGCGTCCCTGCCTTGGAGCATAACTCCCGGCAACACCTGCACAATGGCAGGCATGTCTCCGCCGCCCGAGCCACTGCCGCCCGTCCCTGGGCAAGCGCCCCTGCCCGCGCTGGCGCGCTGGCTCTTGCTGGTGTTTGCCGCACTCTGCCTGGCGCTGGGGGTGATCGGCATCGTCGTGCCGGGCCTGCCCAGCACGGTGTTCATCCTCATGGCGGGCTGGGCGGCCGCGCGCAGTTCGCCGCGCCTGTACCGCTGGCTGTGGTTCCACCCGCTGTTCGGCTCCATGCTGCGCAACTGGGCCAACGGCGGGCGCGTGAGCCGCCATGCGAAGTGGAGCGCCACCTTCCTGATGGCCCTGTGCGCGCTGGTGCTGTGGGTGGTGCATATCCCGCGCTGGGCGTCCATCAGCGCGGTGGTCAGCATGGCCTGCGTACTGGTGTGGCTGTGGCTTCGCCCAGAGCCGCAGCGCTGACATCGCCCTTCGCATCCCTTGCACAGCACAGCGTCAAGGCGGCACTTTTTTATGTATATAATCTAAGTCTTGTTCCTCGATAGCTCAGTCGGTAGAGCGACGGACTGTTAATCCGCAGGTCCCTGGTTCGAGCCCAGGTCGAGGAGCCAAATTCCAAGCCTTGCAATTGCACAAGGCCTGCCAAAAACAAGCACCGATCATTCCTCAATAGCTCAGTCGGTAGAGCGCCGGACTGTTAATCCGTAGGTCCCTGGTTCGAGCCCAGGTTGAGGAGCCATTCAAGGCCATTCCAGCATCTGTTGGGATGGCCTTTTTGCTGGGCGCTGACCTTGCGCTAGGGCAAAAAAACCCGCCGACCAGCGGCGGGCCCAGTCACGCACCCGTGGTTGGCGGGGCGCTTACATGTGGTCGATCATCACCTGCCCGAAGCCCGAGCAGCTCACCTGCGTGGCCCCGTCCATGAGGCGCGCAAAGTCATAGGTCACCTTCTTGCTCTGGATGGCCTTCTCCATGGAACTGATGATCAGGTCGGCCGCCTCGGTCCAGCCCATGTGGCGCAACATCATCTCGGCCGAGAGGATCTCGGAGCCCGGGTTGACATAGTCCTTTCCCGCGTACTTGGGGGCCGTGCCATGGGTGGCCTCGAACATCGCCACGCTGTCGGACAGGTTGGCACCCGGGGCGATGCCGATGCCGCCCACCTGCGCCGCCAATGCGTCGGAGATGTAGTCGCCATTCAGGTTCAGCGTGGCGATCACGCTGTACTCGGCCGGGCGCAGCAGGATCTGCTGCAGGAAGGCGTCGGCAATGCTGTCCTTGATGGTGATGTCCTTGCCGGTGCGGGGATTCTTGATGCGCATCCACGGGCCGCCGTCGATCAGCTGCGCGCCAAATTCCTGGGCTGCCAGTTCATAGCCCCAGTCACGAAAGCCCCCTTCGGTGAACTTCATGATGTTGCCCTTGTGCACCAGGGTCACGCTGGGCCGGTCGTTGTCGATGGCGTACTGGATGGCCTTGCGCACCAGGCGCTGCGTGCCCTCGCGCGACACCGGCTTGACCCCGATGCCCGACGTCTCAGGAAAGCGGATCTTCTTGACGCCGAATTCCTCCTGCAAGAACTTGATGAGCTTCTTGGCCTTGTCCGACTCGGCCTCGAACTCGATGCCGGCATAGATGTCCTCGGAGTTCTCGCGGAAGATGACCATGTTGATCTTCTCGGGCTCACGCACCGGCGAAGGCACGCCCTTGAAGTAGCGCACCGGGCGCAGGCAGACGTACAGGTCCAGCTCCTGGCGCAGCGCCACGTTCAGCGAACGGATGCCGCCGCCCACGGGCGTGGTGAGCGGCCCCTTGATGGAAACCACGTAGTCGCGCACGGCGTGCAGCGTCTCCTCGGGCAGCCACACGTCGGGGCCATAGACCTTGGTGGCCTTCTCGCCGGCATACACCTCCATCCAGTGGATCTTGCGCTGCCCGCCATAAGACTTTGCCACAGCCGCATCCACCACCTTGAGCATCACGGGCGTGATGTCCATGCCCGTGCCATCGCCCTCGATGAACGGGATGATGGGCTGGTGGGGCACGTTCAGCGACATGTCGGCGTTGACGGTGATCTTCTGGCCCTGGGGCGGAATCTGGATGTGCTGGTAGCTGGTCATGAAGAAGGTCTCCTGTAGGTGCGTGCGCAAGGCGGCGGGCTGCTCGCGCAGGAACGGCGCCCAAAGATTCTAGGGCAAGGCTGCAGGGTGGCCCGCCCCGCAGCGCATGTCGGCCCGGCATGATGACCCGCGAAGGGTCGCTGTCAACGCGCGCTCCGGGAAGCCGTTGAGACAGGGCGTGCAACAGGCTCCGCGGCCGACGCACGCATCCGTGCCATGCGGCCTGGCCGCCTGGCGTATACCGGTATACCGACCCTTCCAAGGAATTGGCACATATGAAAAAACTCCTCGCTATCCTGGCCGGCGGTCTGCTCGCAACGGGGGCCTTCGCGCAAGCGACCCCTGCCACGCCCGCAGTTCCCGCCACCCCGGCCGTTGTGGCCGCCCCCGACACGGCCGCCCCTGCGGCCGCCGCACCGGCTCCGGCCGCCGCCACCAAACCCGCCAAGCTGCGCAACCACCACGCCAAGGCGCCCGCCAAGCACAAGAGCGCCAAGGTCGCCAAGAAGACCGCCAAGCGAAGCAAGACGGCCGCCTGATCGCCGCGGCCACTGCTGAACAGCCCGCTTCGGCGGGCTTTTTGCTGCCTGCTACGCTCGGGGTTCCGCATTGCCACTGCCAACCCCTGTCTTCCATGTCCATGTTTTCGCTCACCGCACCTGCCATGCCCATCGCGCGCTTGCTGCGCAGCTTTCTGTCTCCCCTGCTGGCATACGGCGTGGCCTTAGGCCTGTGCGCAACCGCGGCGGCGCAGGGTGTTCCGCAAATGAACCTGCCGCGCGTGGAGTTGCAGGCCGGTATGCACCGCATCGACGCCCAGGTCGCCACCGCGCCGCAGGAGCGCCAAGTCGGCCTGATGCACCGCCGCGACATGCCCATGCACGAGGGCATGCTGTTCGTCTTCGAGCAGCCGGCCACGCAATGCTTCTGGATGCGCAATACGCCGCTGCCGCTCACCGCGGCCTTCGTGGCCGACGACGGCACCATCGTGAACCTGGTGGACATGCAGCCGCTGTCCGAAGAATCGCACTGCTCCAAGCGGCCGGTGCGCTTCGTGCTGGAGATGAACCAGGGCTGGTTCGCCAAGCGCGGGCTGAAGGCGGGCAGCAGGCTCAGCGGAAGACCGTTTGCGCAGCGGTAGCGCGCTATTTATTCAGGAGCTGGCAGCGCTTTCCCCGTAAGGATTTCATGAAATATTTACCTTGAAACCATTGCGTATCAAGCGCAAATAGCTTCATTTTTCATAGCATCCCTGTCCGCGATTGCGAGGGTCCACCCCACCCAAAGGCCGTGCAAAAAGAAACCGGCCTCCCCTTACGGGAAGGCCGGTGACGGCCGGGTGGCGACGGCCGGGATGACGCCCGGCCGGTGCTCCGTCAGGCGAGCGCTGCGATGGCCGCGTTGAACGTGGCGCTGGGGCGCATCACGGCGTCCAGCTTGGACAGATCGGGCAGGTAGTAGCCACCGATGTCGGCGGGCTTGCCCTGCACCACGCGCAGTTCCTCGACGATCTTGGCCTCGTTATCGGCCAGGGTCTTGGCCAACGGAGCGAACTTGGCGGCCAGCGCGGCGTCCTCGGACTGCGCGGCCAGGGCCTGGGCCCAGTACAGCGACAGATAGAACTGGCTGCCGCGGTTGTCGATCTCGCCCACCTTGCGCGAGGGCGACTTGTTCTCGTCCAGCAGCTTGCCGGTAGCCTGGTCCAGCGTCTTGGCCAGCAGCTTGGCGCGGGGGTTGTTTTCCTTCAGGCCCAGGTCTTCCAGCGACACGGCCAGCGCCAGGAATTCCCCCAGCGAGTCCCAGCGCAGGTAGTTCTCTTCGAGCAGCTGCTGCACGTGCTTGGGAGCGGAGCCGCCCGCGCCCGTCTCGTACATGCCGCCGCCGGCCATCAGGGGCACGATGGACAGCATCTTGGCGGACGTGCCCAGTTCCATGATCGGGAACAGGTCGGTCAGGTAGTCGCGCAGGATGTTGCCGGTCACCGAGATGGTGTCCAGGCCGCGCGCCACGCGCTCCAGCGTGAAGCGCATCGCACGCACCTGGCTCATGATCTGAATGTTCAGGCCGGTAGTGTCGTGGTCCTTCAGGTACTTCTCGACCTTCTTGATCAGCTCGTTCTCGTGCGGGCGATAGGGGTCCAGCCAGAACACGGCGGGCATGCCGGAGTTGCGCGCGCGGGTCACGGCCAGCTTCACCCAGTCGCGGATCGGAGCGTCCTTGACCTGGCACATACGCCAGATGTCGCCGGCTTCCACGTTCTGCGACAGCAGCACTTCACCCGTGGCGATGTCCACGATGTTGGCCACGCCGTCTTCGGCGATCTCGAAGGTCTTGTCGTGCGAGCCGTATTCCTCGGCCTTCTGCGCCATCAGGCCCACGTTGGGTACGGTGCCCATGGTGCGCGGGTCGAAGTTGCCGTGCCACTTGCAGAAGTTGATCATCTCCTGGTAGATACGGGCAAAGGTCGACTCGGGCATCACGGCCTTGCAGTCGTAAGGCTTGCCGTCGGCGCCCCACATCTTGCCGCCCTGGCGGATCATGGCGGGCATGGAGGCGTCCACGATGATGTCGTTGGGCGAGTGGAAGTTGGTGATGCCCTTGGCGGAGTCCACCATGGCCAGCGCCGGACGGTGCTCCTGGCAGGCGTGCAGGTCGCGGATGATCTCTTCACGCTTGGAGGCCGGCAGCGTCTCGATCTTCTCGTACAACGTGGCCATGCCGTTGTTGACGTTGATGCCCAGCTCGTCAAACAGCGCGCCGTGCTTCTCGAAGGCTTCCTTGTAGTAGATCTTCACGCAGTGACCGAACACGATCGGGTGCGAGACCTTCATCATCGTGGCCTTCACGTGCAGCGAGAACAGGATGCCGGCTTCCTTGCAGTCGGCCAGTTCCTTCTCGTAGAAGGCGCACAGGGCCTTCTTGCTCATGAACATGGAGTCGATGATCTCGCCGTCCTTGAGCGCGACCTTTTCCTTCAGCACCACGGTCTTGCCGGACTTCGTCTCCAGCACCATCTTTACGTCGCGGGCCTTGTCCAGGGTCAGGGACTTTTCGCCATGATAGAAGTCGCCCTCGTGCATGTGGGACACATGCGTCTGCGACCACTGCTTCCACTCGCCCATGGAGTGCGGGTGCTTCTTGGCGTAGTTCTTCACCGCGGCAGGCGCGCGGCGGTCGGAGTTGCCCTCGCGCAGCACCGGGTTCACGGACGAGCCCAGGCATTTGCCATAGCGGGCCTTGATGGCCTTTTCCTCGTCGGTGGTGGGGTTCTCGGGGTAGTCGGGCAGGTTGTAGCCCTTGCCTTGCAGTTCCTTGATGGCGGCGATCAACTGCGCCACGGACGCGCTGATGTTGGGCAGCTTGATGATGTTGACGTCGGGCTCGAGCGTCTTCTTGCCCAGTTCAGCCAGCGTATTGGGTACGCGCTGCTCGGGCGTCAGGAAGTCAGGGAACTCACCCAGGACGCGCGCCGCCAGGGAGATGTCGCTCTCGGCCACTTCGATACCGGCCACCGACGCGAAGCTGCGCACGATGGGCAGGAAGGAGGCCGTGGCCAGGCGGGGAGCCTCGTCGGTCAGGGTATAGATGATGGTGGGTTTCTGGGTGCTCATCTCGTCTCTCAGGTAAACAAAACAGAGGTCTTGCGCCGCCGGTCCGCGGCCTCGCGCGCAGTCATCCGATGTGACAGTCCGGATTGTGCGCGAGTCGTTGCGCGGAAATCGTGTAATTTGCAATCGAATATCGCATTGCAAAAAATTGACAGGGGAACTGGCACTTTTTTTTGCAAGTCTTCTACAAGACTGTCGTCCCGCTGCCAAATTACCCAGGGAGGCCGTACCCAATGAGGCCGCCGCCCGGGCCGTCAAGCCAGACGAAAAAACGGCCCGCAGATTCCTCTGCGGGCCGTTTGTCTTTGGGTCGCTCAACGCCGCAGGGCGCGGCGTGCGCTTTCGGCTCAGGCGAAGTTGGCTTCGGCGAACTTCCAGTTCACCAGCTTGTCCAGGAACGTCTCGACGAACTTGGGACGCAGGTTGCGGTAGTCGATGTAATAGGCGTGTTCCCACACGTCCACCGTCAGCAGCGCCTTGTCGGCCGTGGTCAGCGGCGTGCCGGCGGCGCCGGTGTTCACGATGTCCACCGTACCGTCGGCCTTCTTGACCAGCCAGGTCCAGCCGGAGCCGAAGTTGCCCACGGCGCTCTTCACGAACGCTTCCTTGAACGCGGCGTAGCTGCCCCACTTGGCATGGATCGCCTGGGCCAGGGCGCCGCCGGGCTCGCCACCGCCGTTGGGGGCCATGCAGTTCCAGAAGAAGGTGTGGTTCCAGATCTGCGCGGCGTTGTTGTAGATACCGCCGGACGACTTCTTGACGATCTCCTCCAGCGTCATGTTCTCGAACTCGGTGCCCTTTTGCAGGTTGTTCAGGTTCACCACGTAGGCGTTGTGGTGCTTGCCGTGGTGGTATTCCAGCGTTTCCTGGCTGTAGTGCGGGGCCAGGGCATCAATCGCGTAAGGCAGCGGAGGCAGGGTATGTTCCATGGTCAAGTCCTTCGTGGGTTGGGATGGGGGAGATCGCGGCCACCAGGGCGCGGCGAAGCAACGGGCATTGTAGGATAGTAATAGCACTCGCCGCTGTAGGCGGGCGGCGACTCCTGCCCTCTGGTACGGGATTGACCGGCGCCGCGTTCACAGCAAGCGGCGCTGCGATACTGTCAGGTCCAGTTCGCCCTCGGCCAACTGGGCATGCACGGCGTCGCCCAGGCGCACCTGGGCGGGGCGCGTCACGGGTTGCCCCTGCGCATCGGTCAGCAAGGCATAGCCGCGCTGCAGCACCAGGCGCGGATCCAGCAGTTGCAGCCGCAGCGCCGCGCGCTCCAGGCGCTCTCTGCGCTGCACCAGGCTGCGCTGCACGATTTGAGGAAAATGACTCTGCAGCGCTTGCCCCGCATGCGCAAGCCGCTGCGTTTTCAATAGCAAACCGTGGCGCAGGCGCTGTTCCAGGCCGCTCAGCCGCAATTGCTGCCGGCCCACGAAACCCGAGGGCCGGCCCAGCCGCTGGGCCGCCTGGTCCAGCCGTTGGTGCCGCAGGTCCACCTGGCGCTGTACGCCGTCGGCCAGCCGTTGCGCCAGCAGGTCGAGTGCCCCCAGCCACACGGCACGCGGCTGTGCCACCAACTCGGCGGCGGCCGTGGGCGTGGGCGCGCGCAGGTCGGCGCAGAAGTCGGCGATGGTGAAGTCGGTCTCATGCCCCACACCGCTGACCAGCGGCACCGGGCTCTGCACGATGGCGCGGGCCACGCGCTCGTCATTGAACGCCCACAGGTCTTCGATGGAGCCACCGCCGCGCACCAGCAGGATCACGTCGATGGCTGGCGGCGCCCCGGAATTCAGAGTCAAATCACCGTCCAGCGCCCGCCCCTCCTGCGCAAGCAGATACATTTTTGATAGCGCTTCGGCAATCGATGCCGGCGCCTGCGCCCCCTGAACGAGGGCCGGCACCAGCACCACGGGAATGTGCGGCACGCGCCGGCGCAGTGCCGTCACCACGTCATGCAGTGCTGCAGCGCCCGGCGACGTGACCACGCCGATGCCGCGCGGCATGGCCGGCAGCGCGCGCTTGCGCGCCGCGTCGAACAGGCCCTCGGCCTCCAGTTGCGCCTTGAGGCGCATGAACTGCTCGAAGAGCGCCCCCTGCCCCGCGCGCTGCAGGCTGTCGACGATGAGCTGCAGGTCGCCGCGTGCCTCGTACACGCCCAGCCGGCCGCGCACTTCGACCAGTTCGCCGTCGCGCGGGGTGAAATCCAGCACGCCCGCCGCACGGCGGAACATGGCGCAGCGGATCTGACCATTCCCATCCTTCAGCGTGAAGTAGCAGTGCCCGCTGGACGCGCGCGAGAAGCCCGTGATCTCCCCGCGCACCGCGACAGGATTGAACCGCGCCTCCAGCGCATCAGCAATGGCGCGGCATAACGCGCCAACCTCCCAGATTCGCGGCGCCACGCCTGTATCTGCACGCTCAAACACAGGCCGCTCCACGCTTGTACGCGCACCGGGCCGGTGCACTAGTCCACAGATCCGGGCATCCGGCGCCACGGCGGAAGGCCATGCGCCAACCCGGCCCCATACCACAAGAGTACGTGCAACCCATTGATTTCAAATGTTTTTTTGATGCGCAGTTTTTCATCAAACTAAGCAAACCACGTAACGGCGCCGCTTCGCGACGGGTATGCACGTGGTTTCCCACAAAGTTATCCACAGAAAATGTGAGTCTCCCGGGCGACTCTACGTGCCCCGGCCCTGTGCTCCGAACAGGGGTGGCGTTAAGCAGACGATGCGCCCAAAGGCCGGGTTGGAAGGTGCGCCATAATCCCCGCTGCTTTTTACGTGAGCGGAGTGAGAATTGCTGTCGATCATACAAGCCGCGGGCTGGCCGATCTGGCCCCTGATTGCCTGTTCCATCCTGGCGCTGGCGCTGGTTTTTGAGCGCTTCGTCGCACTGAAGACCGCCCGTGTGGCCCCCCCGAAGCTGCTGGACGAGGCCATCTCGGTCTCCTCCAAGTCCATTCCCTCGCCCGACGTGGTGAACCAGCTGGCGCAGAACTCGGCCCTGGGCGAAGTGCTGGCCAGCGGCCTGCGCACGCTCAACAGCAACCCCCAGAGCACCGAGGCCGACGTGCGCGCCGCCATGGAGGGTGCCGGCCGCGCCGTCGCCCACCGGCTGGAAAAGTACCTCAACGCCCTGGCCACCATCGCCTCGGCCGCACCGCTGCTGGGCCTGCTGGGCACGGTGATCGGCATGATCGAGATCTTCGGCTCCCAGGCCGGCACGGGCGCCGTGGGTGCGACGGGCGGCGGCAACCCCGCGCAACTGGCGCACGGCATCTCCATTGCGCTGTACAACACCGCCTTCGGCCTGATCGTGGCCATACCGGCGCTGATCTTCTGGCGCTACTTCCGCAGCCGTGTGGACGCCTACCTGCTGACGCTGGAACTGGCGTCCGAACAATTCGTGCGGCACATCAACCGCCTGCGCAAGTGAGCGGCGCCAGCGCACAGAGGCACGTTTCGCCATGAACTTTCGCCCCCGCCAAAAGGAAGAGCCGGAGATCAACCTGATCCCCTTCATCGACGTGCTGTTGGTGATCCTCATCTTCCTGATGCTGACCACCACCTACAGCAAGTTCACCGAGCTGCAGCTCACCCTGCCCGTAGCGGACGCTCAGCAGTTGCGCGACCACCCCAAGGAAGTCATCGTGGCCGTGGCCGCCGACGGACGCTACGCCATCAACAAGACCACGCTGGAGGGCCGGCAGGTCGACCAGGTGGCGCGGGCGCTGGCCGATGCCGCCACTGCGGGGCCGAACAGCGTGGTCATCATCAGCGCCGACGCATCGGCCCCCCACCAGTCCGTGGTCACGGTGATGGAGGCCGCGCGCCGCGTGGGCCTGTCGCAGATCACCTTTGCCACCCAGTCGTCGGCCACGGCCGGCAAGTAAGCCTGCGCCGATGGCCGCGCCCGGCCGCCCGTCCCCCCTGGCCGAGCGGCTGCGCGGCGCCTGGCAGCACCGTGGCGCGCTGGCCCTGGCGCTGTGGCCGCTGTCGCTGCTGTACGGCGTGCTCACGGCGCTGCGCCGCGCGCTCTATCGCACGGGTCTACTGCGCAGCGAGCGACTGCCCGTGCCCGTCATCGTGGTCGGCAACGTGATCGCTGGCGGCGCCGGCAAAACGCCCGTGACCCTGGCCATGGTGCGCCACCTGCAGGCCCGCGGCTGGCGGCCGGGCGTCATCTCGCGGGGATACGGCCGCGCCACCGCAGACTGCCGCGAAGTGCTGCCCGCCAGCAGCGCGGCCGAGGTGGGCGACGAGCCGCTGCTCATCGCCCGCGCCAGCGGCGTCCCGGTCTTCGTGGCGCGCAGGCGTGCCCAGGCAGGGCGCGCGCTGCTGGCCGCCCACCCCGCCACCAACATCCTGGTTTGCGACGACGGCCTGCAGCACCTGGCCCTGGCGCGCGACCTGGAAGTCTGCGTCTTCAACGACGAAGGCGCCGGCAACGGCTGGCTGCTGCCCGCCGGCCCGCTGCGCGAGCCCTGGCCGCGCGCGGTGGACCTGGTGCTCCACGCCGGCTCCCCGCCCGGTGGGGTCGCGCCGCAATTCGCGCTGTCACGTGAACTCGCCGCCCATGCCGTGAATGCCAGCGGGCAGCACCTGCCGCTGGAGCAATTGCAGGGCGAACCGTCGCACGCACTCGCGGCGATCGCGCGGCCGCACGACTTTTTTGCGATGCTGCACGCCAGGGGCATTCAGCCCGAGAGCGAGGAAGCACTGCCCGATCACTATGATTTTTGTAGCTGGCAGCGCCCGCCAGATAAGCGCTTACGGCTGATTTGCACCGAAAAAGACGCCGTCAAGCTCTGGCCCGCGCACCCGGACGCGCTGGCCGTGCCGCTGGCCGTGCGGATCCCGCCGGCCTTCTTCGACGCGCTCGACGCCCGCCTGGCGTCGCTATCATCGTCCGGCCATTGAGGAACACCATGGATCCCAAACTGCTTGAACTGCTGGTCTGCCCCGTCACCAAGGGCCCGCTGACCTACGACCGCGAACGCCAGGAACTCATCTCGCGCAGCGCGCGGCTGGCCTATCCCGTGCGCGACGGCATTCCCGTGCTGCTGGAAAACGAGGCCCGCCCCTTGAGCGACGAGGAGCTGGAACAGTGAGTCGCGCCGCACCGTTCACGGTGCTGATACCGGCGCGCCTGGCCTCCACCCGCCTGCCCAACAAGCCCTTGGCCGATATCGCCGGGCTGCCCATGGTGGTGCATGTGGCCCGCCGCGCCAGCCAGAGCGGCGCCCAGCGCTGCGTGGTCGCGGCGGACGACGCGCGCATCGTCCAGGCCTGCCAGGCGCACGGGGTGCAGGCTCTGCTGACGCGCGCCGACCACGCCAGCGGCAGCGATCGCCTGGCCGAGGCCTGCGAGCTGCTGGGCCTGGCGGGCGAAGACATTGTGGTGAACGTACAGGGTGATGAGCCCCTCATCGACCCACGGCTGATCGACGCCGTGGCCGCACTGCTGCATGCGCGCGGCGATGCCAGCATGGGCACCGCCGCGCACGCCATCGACAGCGCGGAGGACTTTGCGAACCCCAACGTGGTGAAGGTGGTGCTGGACGCGCAGGGCCTCGCGCACTACTTCAGCCGCGCCCCCATCCCCCACGCACGCGACCACGGGCCGGGCAGCCTCTGGTGGCAGCCGGGCCAACCGGGGGTGCCCGTGGGTTTCGCACCGCTGCGGCACATCGGCATCTACAGCTACCGGGCAGGCTTTCTGCGCCGGTTTCCACAGCTGCCAGCGGCGCCGACCGAGCAACTGGAAGCGCTGGAGCAGCTGCGCGCCCTCTGGCACGGCCACCGCATCGCCGTGCACGTGACCGGCAGCGCACCCGGTGCGGGCGTGGACACGCCAGCCGACCTGGAGCGCGTGCGCACCCTCCTGGGCGGCTAGCGCGGCCGTCAGCTTGGCGCATGGCCCGCGTGCTATCCTTGTTCGCAACAAGAGCACCTGTCCCGCGCTGGCGCGCCGACGGCAAGCGTGCCCGCTGATTTCAAAACACTAGAGGACATCCATGAGACTGATTCTGCTCGGCGCTCCCGGCGCCGGAAAGGGTACGCAGGCCGCGTTCATCTGCCAGAAATTCGGCATCCCCCAGATCTCCACCGGCGACATGCTGCGCGCCGCCGTCAAGGCCGGCACGCCCCTGGGCCTGCAGGCCAAGGCCGTCATGGATGCGGGCCAGCTCGTCAGCGACGACCTGATCATCAACCTGGTGAAGGAGCGCATCGCCGAGCCCGACTGTGCCCAGGGTTTCCTGTTCGACGGCTTCCCACGCACCATCCCCCAGGCAGACGCCATGAAAGCCGCGGGCGTGAAGCTCGACTATGTGCTGGAGATCGACGTGCCGTTCGACGCCATCATCGAGCGCATGAGCGGCCGCCGCTCCCACCCGGCTTCGGGCCGCACCTACCACGTGAAGTTCAACCCGCCCAAGGTCGAAGGCAAGGACGACGTGACGGGCGAGCCCCTGGTGCAGCGCGAGGACGACAAGGAAGAAACCGTCAAGAAGCGCCTGCAGGTCTACAGCGACCAGACCCGCCCGCTGGTGGACTATTACTCCAGCTGGGCCAAGACCGATCCCGCCAACGCGCCCAAGTACCGTGCCATTCAAGGCACCGGCAGCGTGGAGGAAATCACCCAGCGCGCCCTGACGGCACTGTCAAGCTGACGAACCCGCCGCCGGCGCCCGCCAACGCCCCGCAACGCGGGGCGTTGTGCTGTGTGCCCAGGCAAGCGCCTCGGCCCATGACGGTGCTTATGAATTAGCGGACTGCATCAACTCCAGCAGCAGGCTGACCCGTGCCTTCATAGGGCTCAGCCCATCCGCATCACGCCAGGGCGTGCCCGTCAGGTCCATCATCCGCCCCTGCGGGCAGCGCGAAGCCACGCGCACCTGCACCCCGGCCGCCACGGCACGCGCGAGCGCGGCCTCCAGCGCATGGTGCAGCGTACCATTGCCGGTGGCGGCCACCACGATGCCGTGCACGCCCTTCTCCACCAGCCAGTCCACCAACGCGCCATCCGCGCCGGCGTGGCTGAGGACGATTTCCACGCGTGGCCAGGCGGCATCTGGCAGGATCGGCACCAGCGCGCCATGCGCAGGCTGTTCCACCTGCGGCGCAAGGCCGCGGGCCCAGCGCACGCGCCCCGCTTCCATCCAGCCCAGAGGCCCGGCATCGCCGGAGTCGAACGCGTCCAGCCGCAGCGGGTGCACCTTGCTCACCTCGCGCGCCCCGTGCACCACGCCGGCGGCCGCCATCAGAACCCCCCGCGCTGAGGGGTCGGCCGCTAGTGTGACGGCATCCAGCAGGTTCTGCGGCCCGTCCGGCGCGAGCGCCGTGGCCGGACGCATGGCACAGGTCAGTACCACCGGCTTGGCGGTGGTATCGAGCAGGTTGTGCAGCAGCCAGGCGGTTTCCTCCAGCGTATCCGTGCCGTGGGTGATGACGACGCCGGCCACGGCCGGGTCGGCCAGGTGTGCGGCGCAACGACCGGCCAGGCGCGCCCACACGTCAAAGCCCATGTCCTTGCTGTCCAGCTGCACCACCTGTTCGGCCACCAGCGCACCGCCCGCGGCCTGCACCAGCCCCGGCACCGCGGCCAGCAATTGCTCCACGCCGATCTGCCCGGCCGTGTAGCCCACGTTCGCACCTTGCACCGCAGAAGAGCCCGCAATCGTGCCGCCGGTGCCCATAACGACGATTTTTCTTGCAGCTGCCACTTGCATCCCTCCAAAAACTGTTCAAAAATACAGATACTGGATTAAAAAACAGTAACCCACTCAACCACCGACCGCATTGGATCGCACCATGCTCGACAGTCCCAAGCTCACCGCCCGCCAGCAGCAGATCCTGGACCTGATCCAGACCGCCATCGCGCGCACCGGCGCCCCGCCCACCCGCGCCGAGATCGCGGCAGAGTTGGGTTTCAAGTCCGCCAACGCAGCCGAGGAGCACCTGCAGGCGCTGGCCCGCAAGGGCGTGATCGAACTGGTCAGCGGCACCTCGCGCGGCATCCGCCTGCGCGGCGAAACCGTGCGCAACATCAATGCGGCGCGCGGCGCCCAGTTCAACCTGCCGATACCCGGCCTGTCGCAGCTCACGCTGCCGCTGGTGGGCCGCGTGGCGGCAGGCTCGCCCATTCTCGCCCAGGAGCATGTGGACCAGACCTATACGGTGGAAGGCAGCCTGTTTGCGCACAAGCCCGACTACCTGCTCAAGGTGCGCGGCATGTCCATGCGCGACGCGGGCATCATGGACGGCGACCTGCTCGCCGTACAGGCAACGCGCGAGGCGCGCAACGGGCAAATCATCGTGGCGCGCCTGGGCGATGACGTCACGGTCAAGCGCCTGCGCCGCACAGGCAGCGCCATCGAGCTGCTGCCCGAGAACCCCGACTACCCGGTGATCCGCGTCGAGCCGGGCGAACCTTTCGAGATCGAAGGGCTGGCCGTGGGCCTGATACGCAACACCATGCTCATGTAGTCCGTTGAATGCAGCGCCGCCGCAGGTGGCGGGCGTCTGGCAGGCGGTAGCCCGGGCATGCCCCGTGGCTGCGGCATGCCAACCCTGCGGATGCGCGCTTGACGTCCTTGGCAATCCTGCCTGTGTTCCACCTTCATGCCCTGGCATGCCGGAGTCTTCACATGGGATTTGCCCTCTTTGCCTTTGCCTCCCTTTCCCGCCCCTTGCGCCGCCTGCGCCGATGGGGACTGGCCGCACGCCATATGTCGCGCGGCGCTGCACCCTCTGCCTGCACCACGCACGGACGCGCCGATGCACTCCAGCGAGCGACGCCCAACGCCGGCCCTCCCGATAGCCCCGCCGTGGCGGGCATGGCGCAAGAAAATCCGGCCCGCCACCGCGCCTTTGCCATGCCTGCCGCGGATGCGGCCATGCAGCACACAGGTCTGCGGCCTGCGATCTCCACCCGTTCGCCCCCCCTGCGCGTGATCCTGCGCCATGACACCGACGACGCGTGCAAGCTCGTGATTTCCGGCCGCATGGCCGATGTGTGCGCGGAACTGGAGCGCCTGGCCCTGCGCTGACCGCGGGGCACTGCTGCGACCACTTCTGACACTTTTCGAAGGCGTCGCGGCAGCAGCGCGTTCATCGCAGGCCCGTTTCTACAATGCACGGCACTTGCAACTGCCCGCCCCCAAGCACGCCATGACCCACGAGTCCCGCCTGGACCGCTTGCTGCGGCAACTGCTGTGGGGCCGGCGCACGGCCGCGCTGGCAACGCTGCAAACCCTGCCCGGCGCGGAATCGGTGCCATCCATAACGCCAGCGGTGTCGTTCGTTCCGTATGCCATCGACTCCACGGCCCAGGTGCTGGTATTGCATGTCAGCGCCCTCGCCGCCCATACCCGCAACCTGCGGCAATCGCCCGCGGTTTCTCTCCTGATCACGGCGCCCGAGGACGCGGCCCAGCCCGTGCATGCGCTGGAGCGCGTTGCCATCCAAGGGCAAGCCGTACTGCTTGCGCCCGAGGCAGCCGCCAGCGCGCGCGCCGCCTACCTGCAGCGCTTCCCTGAGGCAGCGCCCATGACGGCGCTGGGCGACTTCCAGTTCGTGCAGATCATCCCTTCGGCGGGCCGCCACGTGGCAGGGTTTGGCGCGGCGCGGGATTTATCTGCCGAGGAGCTGAAGGCGCTGCTCATGTCTTGACGCTGGGGCGATCGGCGCCGCCAGCTGTTGCATGGCAAGGCGCCGTTCCGCCCAGGCGAGCGCTGGCGGCCGCAAGCCCGGTGCCTGGGAAGGCCACACGGGTCGCTGCCAGGGCCGGTTTGGTGACGGGTTGGCGGACGCTCGCCGTGCGCGCCAAAGCATGAACGGCCCCGCCCACGGCGGCTGGTGGCAGCACATCTGCCCCGACGGCCTGTCCCCGCGCGAGAGCCCCTCAAGACACCAGTTGCGACCAGACCTTGTCCAGCCGCTTGCCGCTGACCGGATACGGCGTGCGCAACTCCTGCGCGAAGAAGCTCACGCGCAGTTCCTCCAGCATCCAGCGGTACTCCTGCATGCGGGCATCCACCTGGCCCTTGCGCTCGGCCACCAGGCGCCAATAGCGCTGCTCCAGCGGCTGCAGTTCCTTGAGCTTGGCGGCATCGCGTGCCGGGTCGGCGCGGTACTTGTCCAGGCGCGTGGCGATGGCCTTGAGGTAGCGCGCGTAGTGCTGCAGCTGCGCCCAGGGCGCGGCGGCGATGAACTGCTTGGGCATCAGGCGCTGCAGCTGCTGTGACGCGTCGGCCGTGGCCTCGGGAGCGTTCTTGGTGTCCTTGATCTTGCGCTGCGTGGCGGCGTATTCGATGAGGATGGCCGCCGCCATGCGCGCCACCTCGTTGGCGATCAGCGTGAGGCGCCCGCGCCCGTCCTGCACGCGCTGCTTGAACTGTGCCTCGTTGCTGGGCAGCGGCTCTTGGAGGAAGGCGCGGTCGATGGCCACGTCGATGATTTGTGCGCGCAGCTCCTCCTGCGTGCCCAGCGGCACGAAGGCCACAGCCATCTTCTGCAGATCGGGGATGTTCTTTTCCAGGTACTTGAGCGCGTCCTTGATCTGCAGCGCAAACAGCCGGCGCAGGCCCACGCGGTGGCGCGCGGCGGCGACTTCGGGTTCGTCGAACACCTCGATGCCCACCGCATCGCCATGGTCGATGAGCGCGGGGAAACCGATCAGCGTCTGGCTGCCCTTGGCGATCTCCATCAGCTCGGGCAGTTCGCCAAAGCTCCAATCCTCGTAGCGGGCATCGGCCTTGCGGGCCGCGGGCGCGCCGACAGGCGGTTCTTTTTTGATAGCTGCTGGCGACCGGTTTTCCTTGGTTTCAGATGGTTTTCCACCGGAATCTGGCTTCTGGTGAGCGCCACCAGCTATCTTTAATGAAGCAAGCGCCTGGAACGCCCCACGTGCCTTGCTCCCCCACTCCGCCTTGAGCGCGCCCAGGTTGCGTCCCTGGCCGAGCTGGCGGCCGTGCTCATCCGTTACGCGGAAGTTCATGAACAGGTGCGGGCTGAGCATGTCCAGCTTGAAGTCCGCGCGCTTCACGTCGAGCGAGGTCTCGTCGCGCACTTGCTTGAGCAGCGTGTCGATCAAGCTGCCCTGGGCCCAACGCTCTTCCTCGGTGAACAGCGACGCCAGCCGCGCAGCACTTTCCGGCAGAGGCACGAAACGGCTGCGCGGGCGCTGCGGCAGGCTCTTGAGCAGCGCCTGGATCTTGTCCTTGAGCATGCCGGGCACCAGCCATTCCGCACGCTCCTCGCTCACCTGGTTCAGCACGAACAGCGGCACCGTGACGGTGACCCCATCGCGCGCGTCACCGGGGCTGTGCAGGTAGCTGGCCGTGCAGTCCACGCCGCCCAGCTTCACCGTCTTGGGAAAGTTGTCGGTGGTGATGCCCGCGGCCTCATGGCGCATCAGCTCGTCGCGCTTGAGAAGCAGCAGGCCGGCGTTCTCCTTGCCGGCACTGCGGAACCACTTGTCGAACGTGGCGCCGCTGTACACGTCTTTGGGAATCTGCTGGTCGTAGAAGGCGAAGATCAGCTCGTCGTCCACCAGCACGTCCTGGCGGCGGCTCTTGTGCTCCAGCTCCTGCACCTTGCGCACCAGCTTGAGGTTGGCGCCCAGGAACGGCCAATGCGTCTCCCACTCGCCCTCGACCAGCGCCTGGCGAATGAACAGGTTGCGCGCCTCGTACGGATCCACGCGGCCATAGCTCACGCGGCGGCCGCTGTAGACCACCAGGCCGTAGAGCGTGGCGCGCTCGAGCGCCACCACGTCGGCCTGTTTCTTGGACCAATGCGGGTCCAGCAGCTGCTTCTTGAGCAGATGGCCGCCCACCTCTTCCAGCCATTGCGGTTCGATCGCCGCGATACCGCGGCCGTACAGGCGCGAGGTCTCGACCTGCTCGGCCGCGACGATCCAGCGGCCGGGCTTCTTGGACAGGTGCGCGCCCGGGTGCGGGTAGAACTTGATGCCGTGCGCGCCCAGGTAGGCCTCGCTCTCCTCGGCCTTGTAACCAATGTTGCCCAGCAGGCCCGACAGCATGGACAGGTGCACGGCCTCGTAGCCCGCGGGCTCGGTGTTCACCTGCCACTGGTGCTCCCGCACCACGGTGAGCAGCTGCGAATGGATGTCGCGCCACTCGCGCACGCGGCGGATGTTGATGTAGTTCTGGCGCAGCAACTGCTCCCACTGCCGGTTGCTGAGCTTGTGGGTGGCCTCCTCCGCATCGGCGGGGTGGAACTGTGCCAAGCGCTCCTCGCCTGCGGCCTCCGCTTGCGCGCCGCTGCTGCGCTGTGCGACGGGCAGGAAGGCCGTGTTGCGCGCTTGGGCCGCGGGGGCGGTCTGGGCCGCCATCTCCTTGCGCGTCTTGGCGACGATCTTGCCGCCGCGCGCATCCTGCAGCCACTTCCACAGGCGCAGGTAGCCGGTGAACTCGCTTTTCTCGTCATCGAACTTGGCATGCTGCTGGTCGGCCTGCTGCTGCGCCTCCAGCGGCCGGTCGCGCACGTCCTGCACGCTGAGGGCCGAGGCAATGACCAGCACCTCGGCCACGGCGCCGCGGGTGCGGGCCTCCAGGATCATGCGGCCCACGCGCGGGTCCAAGGGCAGGCGCGACAGTTCGCGGCCCATGGGCAGCAAATTGCCGCGCTCGTCCACGGCGCCCAACTCCTGCAGCAGTTGATAGCCGTCGGCGATCGCACGGCCCGAGGGCGCCTCGAGAAACGGGAAGTTCACCACGTCGCCCAGGCCCAGCGACTTCATGCGCAGGATGACGCCCGCCAGGGACGAGCGCAGGATTTCGGGGTCGGTGAAGCGGTCGCGCTGGTGAAAGTCCGCCTCGTCGTACAGGCGGATGCAGATGCCGTTGGCCACGCGGCCGCAGCGCCCGGCGCGCTGGTTGGCCGCCGCCTGGCTGATGGGCTCCACCAGCAACTGCTCCACCTTGCTACGGAAGGAATAGCGCTTCACGCGCGCCGTACCTGCGTCAATGACGTAACGGATGCCCGGCACGGTGAGCGAGGTCTCGGCCACGTTGGTGGCCAGCACGATGCGCCGGCCGGTGTGGCCGTCGAAGATGCGGTCCTGCTCGGCCTGCGACAGGCGCGAGAACAGGGGGAGTACCTCGGCGTTCCTCAGCACTGGCGAGTGCTGCAGGTGCTTGCGCAGGTGGTCCGCCGCCTCGCGGATCTCGCGCTCGCCGGGCAGGAATACGAGGATGTCTCCGCCCTTGCCGCCCGCCCACAACTCGTCCACGCCGTCGGCAATGGCATCGTTGAGGTCGAAGTCCTTCTTTTCTTCAAAGGGCTTGTAGCGCATCTCCACGGGATAGGTGCGCCCGGACACCATGATGACCGGCGCCGGACCGGCCTTGCCCTCGAAGTGCTTGGCGAAGCGCTCCGCGTCGATGGTGGCCGAAGTCACGACCACCTTCAAATCGGGCCGCTGCGGCAGGATCTGCTTGAGGTAGCCCAGCAGGAAGTCGATATTCAGGCTGCGCTCGTGCGCCTCGTCGATGATGAGCGTGTCGTAGGCCTTGAGCAGCGGATCGGTCTGCGTCTCGGCCAGCAGGATGCCGTCGGTCATCAGCTTGACCGAAGCGCCCTTTTGCAGCGTGTCCTGAAAGCGCACCTTGTAACCCACCACCTCGCCCAAGGGGGTGTTCAGCTCCTCGGCAATGCGCTTGGCCACGCTGCTGGCGGCAATGCGCCGCGGCTGGGTGTGGCCGATCAGGCGCCCGCGCGTGCCCTCGGGCGCATTGCACTTGCCGCGTCCCAGGGCCAGCGCTATTTTTGGCAGCTGCGTGGTCTTGCCCGAGCCCGTCTCGCCGCAGACGATGATGACCTGGTGCTCGGCCATGGCCGCCATGATCTCGTCGCGGCGGCTGGAGACGGGGAGTTGCTCGGGAAAGGTGATCGTGAGGGGCATAGGGGCGGGAATTATCCCAGCCCCCAGGCACCCGTGCCGCACCAGGGTCAGGCGGGGAACATGGCCTCCATCTCCCGGCGCACCCGATAGGCGTGGGTGGTGGTGTCCATCGCCACATCGTCCCAGGACAATGCCTGGCCTTTTGCCACCGGGCGCACCACGCGCGCGCTGTGCGCCAGGCCCAGCGGCAGGCCCTTGATCTGCCGCGACGTCGCCGCCGGCAGCAGCTTGCCCCAGACGGTGTAGCCGCCCTCGCCATCCAGCAGGTCGCCCGGGCGCAGGTCACGCTTGGCCGTGGCCACCACATCGGCGTTCCAGCCCTGGGGCACGCCGGTGGGCTCGCCGCGCAGCGCCACGCTGGCCACCGACATGCCCACCTCCAGCCCGATGAGGTGCCAGCGCTTGTACAGCGTGAAGTAGCGGCCCGTGGGGTCGGTGTGGGCGTTGTATTCCTCGAAGCAGTGGCGGATGTAGTCAGTCTCGCCTTCCACCGTGACCCACACGCCCATGCGGATGTCGTAGGGGATCCGGCGGCCGTCCTTCTCCAGCGACGAGATCACTTCCACCATGCCTTTTTTCTCTAGCACTCCGCCCTCGCCCACCGGGCGCGTGACGTAGGGAATGTCCTCCACACTGGCGGGCGGGTACTGCAGGCCGTTGCTCGGCACGGCCAGGCCCGTGGCGTTGGAGACGGCCGTGCTCTCGATGCTGGGCTTGGACCCGTCCAGGAAGCTGTTGAACATCTTGGGGTTCAGGCCGCCACGCTGCGCCTGCTCGGGCGTCAGGCCGTAGTAGCCCCACACCGTCTCGGGCGTGGATTCGCAGAAATGCGGCAGCCACTTGTGCCCGCGCCCGGCCGCCACCACCGGAAAGCCGCAGGTGCGGGCCCAGTCCACCAGCTCGCAGATCATGGCGGGCTGGTCGCCATAGGCCAGCGAATAGACCACGCCCGCGGCCTGGGCCTTGCGCGCCAGCAGCGGGCCGCAGAAGGCGTCGGCCTCCACGGTCACGTTCACCACATGCTTGCCGTGGGCGAAGGCGTCGAGAATGTGGTCCACCGCCGCCAGCGGGTTGCCCGTGCATTCGACGATCAGCTCGATCTGCGGGTGGCGCACCAGGGCCTGCCAGTCCTCGGTGATCCAGGTCGTGCCCTGCTCCAGCGCCTGCTGGGCAGACGCGGCCTCCGACTGCTCGGGCGCCCATCCCACGCGCGCCAGGCTGGCGCGGGCGTTGGCCGGCGACAGATCGGCAATGCCCACCAGGTGCACGCCCGGCATGCGCGGCACCTGCGCCAGGTACATGGCGCCGAACTTGCCCGCGCCGATCAGCCCAATGCGGATGGGACGCCCTTGCCGGGCACGCTGCAGCAGTTTCTGGTGAAGGTTCATGGGTATGGCAAACGATAGAAGTGCGCCGCTGCGGCGCGAAACCCCGGCGCCTGCTGGCGCGCGGGCCGGTGGGAATCCCACAGCCACCGTAGCGCAGGGTACGCCCCACGTCTCTTGGGATACGCCCTAGGGCCGGGACACCGCCCAGTACCCCACCGCCTGCAAGGCATTGAAAAGGACCGTTATCCTGCGCACGTTCTCGGCCGGCGGGGCGCACCCTCTTGTCGCCGCGCCGCCCCCCACGCCGGCCCCGTACGTCGGTGCCGCTTTCTTCTTTGCATCCCCGGCTTTCCATGGTGTCTCTTGCTGCGTTGGTGATTCCGCTGCTGGCGGTCTGGCTCTGGGGGCCCGTGCGCGGCATGTCGCGCCGGGCGCGCCTGGTGGCCATTGCGCTGACCGCCCTGCTGGGCGTGACACCGGCCCTGCTGCTCAAGCTCTTGCAGGCCGGCGCCATGGATTACGCCACGCTGGCCTATCTGCAGGTGCCCGGCGGCTGGGTGTTGGGCACGCTGGTGCTGATCATTGCTTTTCTTCTGGCGCGTGATGCCGCATGGCTCGCGGCGCGGGCCGCCGCGCTCATGGGCGGGGGCGACACATGGCACCTGCGGCTGCGCGGCAGGCGGTTGACCGGCACCGCCGTGGCGCTGGCGCTGGGCGCGGCGGGCTTTGGCACGGCGCAGGGCCTGCAGCCGCCCACGGTGCGTGAACAGTTGGTACACCTGCCGCAATTGCCCGAGGCCCTGGATGGCCTGCGTGTGGCCGTGCTGGCGGATATCCACGCGAGCCCCATCAACCATACCGCCTACGTGCAGAGCGTGGTGGAGCGCACCCACGCGGCGCGGCCCGACCTGATCGTGCTGCCCGGTGACCTGGTGGATGGCGGCGTAGGCAGCAGCGCCGCCTTCGTGGCTCCACTGGCGCAACTGCGCGCACCGCACGGCGTATGGGCCGCGCCCGGCAACCATGAGTACTACGGCGGCTACAACGCCTGGATGGCGGAATTTCGCCGCCTGGGCCTGGGCGTCTTGGCCAACCAGACCCAGGTGCTGCAGGTGAATGGCGCGCGTCTGGCTCTGTCCGGCGTGGGCGACCCGGTCTACGGCCGCACCTCTCACCACAATGCCGACCCGCGCGTGCCCGAGGGCGTGCCCCCCGATGTAGCCGCGGTGGCCCGGCAGGCGCGCGCGGCGCAGGCCGACTTCCACCTGCTGCTGGCGCACCAGCCCAAGCTCGCACGCGACAACGCCGCGCACGGCGTGGACCTGCAGGTCTCGGGCCACACGCACGGCGGGCTGATCAGCGGCATGGACCGCTGGCTGGTCGCTCCGTTCAACAACGGTTTCGTGCGCGGGCAATACGACGTGGACGGCATGCGCCTGTTCGTGAGCGCGGGCGCGGGCCTGTGGGCCGGCTTCGCAGTGCGGCTGGGCGTTCAGCCCCATATCGACCTGTTGGTGCTGCGCCGTGGCACAGCGTCGTAAGACCGCGCGACGGCCCGGCGCCGTCAAATAAGTCGGCACGAGGGTACTGCCTGCGCTGCGAGGGGACGCACCTCGCACGCAAAGCCCCGCCATCACCATCGCGACCGTTATGCAACGCAGCAGGCCGCAGAAAAGGTGGGGCTCACGACACGCGAGGGAACGTGTTCCGCATTGCCTCAGCGCAGCACGGTGAAGTAGCGCTCCAGCGCCTCGCGCTCGGTGCGCGTGCGGTTGACGGGTGCGCCCGCGTCTTCCCAGCCCAGCGCCATGCCGCAGACGACCACCTCGCTGGCCGGCAGGCCCAGCGCGTCGCGCACGATCTGCGGGTAGCTCGCCAGCGCACCAATGGCACAGCTGGCCAGCCCCTGGGACTGCGCGGCCAGCATCAGTCCGTGCAGGCACATGCCCAGGTCCATGAAGCCACCTGCGCCGAAACCGCGGTCGATGGTGACGATCAGCGCCACGGGTGCATCAAAGAAGCGGTAGTTGCGCTCGAACTGCGTGGCCCGACCCGCGCCGTCGCCGCGCGCCACACCCAGCGCCCCGTACAGCGCCTGCGCGGCTGCCACCTGGCGTTTGCGCAATGCCAGCGGCATGGGGCGGGGGAAATAGCCATAGTCCTCGGCCTCAGGCACCTGGTCGCGCCACGCCTGGCACAGCGCGGCACTCAGGCGTTCGCGCACCGCGCCCTCCACGGCCCAGAAGCGGCCCGGCTGCAGATTGGCCCCGCTGGGCGCCAGCCGCGCCGCAGCCAGCAACCGCTCCAGCAGCGCGAGGGGCACGGGCCGCGGCAGGAAGGCGCGCACGGAATGGCGCGCCTGCGCCAGCGTCTCGAAGGCGTCCTGCGCCACAGGCATCACCAGGGGTTCGGTCATTCTCACTCCGGTATTTCCACCCAGGTGGCCGCACCCAGGCCGCCCGCACCCGCAATGCACGCCATGCCGCGCAGCGTGCGGTCGGTGCGGTCGGCACCCTGCCGCTGCGCCATCTGCGCCAGCACGCGCACCAGCGCAATGGCGCCCGATGCACCGATGGGGTGCCCGCGCGCCAGGCCGCCCCCGCCCCGGTTGATGGCACCGAGCGGCAAGCCCAGCGCATTGCAGAACGCCAGGCCCTGCGCCGCAAAGGCGTCGTGCAGTTCCAGCGCCTCCAGCGCCGTCCAATCCCAGCCACAGCGCTGCTGCGCGGCGCGTGCCACGTCGACGGCGCAGAGCATGGGCGACTCGGGCGCGCCGCCCACGCTGACGCTGCCGCGCCACTGCGCACGCGGCCGCACGCCCCAGCGCGCGCAGGCCGTGGCCGTGGCCAACAGCAGCAGGGCCGCGCCGTCCGCCTTGGGCGACACGGCGACGGTGCTGAGGCTGCAATCCTGGCCGTCCACCGATTGACCGCTGGCCACCGCAGGCATGCGCGCCACACGCGCGGCGCTCAACAGGCGCGGGTAGGCGTCGTGCGCCAACCCCCGCAGCGGCACGATTTCATGGGCCATGGCAGCACGCGCCGCCACGCTGCGCGCGTGGCTGGCCATGGCGTACGCATCCTGCGCGTGGCGCGTGAGCCCCAGGCGCCGCGCGCCGTCCAGCGCGGCCAGCAGCATGTCGGGGTCGCGCGCGGGCCAGGGCGTGAAGGGTGGCCGGTCATAGGGCACCGGTGCCTCCTCCGCCTGCAGAGGCCGGTGCATGCGCAGGGGTGCGCGGCTCCACGCCTCGGCCCCGCCGGCAATCACGACATCGGCCTGGCCCAGCGCCAGCAGACCGCAGGCATGGGTGACGGCATCCAGCCCCGCGCAGCACTGGCTGTCCAGCGTCACGGCGGGAATGCCCTCGGGGAGGCCGGCCGCCAGCGCCAGCATGCGGGCGGGGTTGCCCCCGGCGCCCAGGGCGTTGCCCAGCACCACGGCATCGACGGCCTCGGGCGGCAACCCGGCATCCGCCAGCATGCGCGCCACCAGCGGCGCCGCCAGATCGTGCGGCTGGCAGGCCGCGAGCGGCCCGCCGACCGGCGCCACCGGCGTGCGCGCCCAGGCCAATATGGGAATAGCGTTCACCGCCAGCGCTCCAGCGAGGGCGACGGTGCCTGCAGCGCGCGGGCGATGGCTGTGTGGTCGGTCTTGCCGCTGGGCGTCTGCGGCCAGTCGCCCACCCACACCCACCAGTGGCGCGGCGCCTTGTAAGGCTCCAACACCGCGCGGCACCAGGCCGCCAGCTCCAGTGCGCCGGGTGGCGGCGAGTCGCCCTGCCACTGCAGCACCGCCTGCACACGCAGGCCGCGCAGGCCGTCGGCCACACCCTGCAGGCTGGCCTGCGCCACCTGTGGGTGGGCCAGCAGGCGCGCCTCCACTTCCTCGGGGAACAGGTTCTTGCCTTGGGTGACGAGCATGCGGTTCTCGCGACCGCACAGGTGCAGCAAACCGCTGTCGTCCACGTAACCCATGTCGCGCACCGAGAGCCAGTCGCCCTCGCGCAGGGCGGCGGTGCCGTCGGCGGCGTTCACGTAATCCATGAACAGCATGGGACTGCGCACCCAGATCAGCCCCGGCACGCCCTGCGGCAGCGCGGCACTGCGGGGATCGGGGCCGATGTGCAGGTCCACGTTGCTGAACGGCCGGCCCACGGCCTGGGCCGGTGCGCCCGGCTCAGCATCCATCCAGGCGACGTAGCTGGCCTCGGATGCACCGTAGAACTCCACGATGCGTGCGCGCGGGAACAACCGGCGCAGCGCGGGTGTGCGCTCGCGCAGCCAGCGCGCGCCGCTGATCAGCACCAGCTCCACCCCCTCGATAGGTGCCAGCTGCCGCCGCTCGGTCCACTGCAGCATCAGCACGAGCTGGCTGGGCACCGCCACCAGCAAGGGCGCGCCGCCCGCGCGCAGGGTGTCCAGCGCGCGCGGCGCGGAAAAGCGCTCCTGCAGCACCGCGCCAGCGCCCGTCCACAGGCCCAGCAGCGCGCCGAACAGGAACAGCGAATGCGACATGCGGCCCGGCGCCAGCACGCGCGTGGCCGCCGCGACACCAAAGTCCTGCAGGCTGACGCGAAAGCTCTCCACCCAGGAGCGGTGGTGGCGCATGAAGCCCTTGGGCAGGCCCGTGCTGCCCGAGGTGAAGCCCACGTAGAAAGGCGACTGCGGCGTGGCCGCTGCCGGGGCTCCGGAGCCCAGAGGCAGCCGCCCGGCAACCGCCCGGGCCACACCCGCCGGCCACTGGGGATCGCCCATCGCCGCGCAGCGCCCGCTGGCGATCACGCCCAGGAATTCCACCACCCCCTCCAGCGTGCCGGCATCACCGGGCAGCAGCACGGTGGCCGGCGCGCCTTGCGCATCCCAGTAGCGCGCCCGCGCCTGCACACGGTCGTGCAGCGTCGCGAAGTCCCACTGGGTGGTTTCATTGGCCAGCGCCAGGGAGTGCGGCCGCGTGCGGGCCCAGTGCGCCAGGGGGCCATGTACCCACTCGAACAGCTCAGGCAGCGCATCGCCCGTCAGCAGTTGCGGCAGGGGCGCCAGCGCCTGCCGCTTGCAAGGGTGGGTGTTCAACGTTCGCGCCCACCAAACGGCCAGTCTGGCAGCGCCTTGGCCACGGTATGCACCACCACCGCGCAGAGCGCGCACTTGACCAGGTCACCGGGCACGAAGACCAGGTCCGCCAGAAAGGCCTTGTCCAGCGGCATCTGCGCCAGCAGCACGAGGCCGGCAATGCCCATGGCATGCAGGAAGACCAGCCCGCCAAGCACGGAAGCGATGAACGCGCTCGTGGCCGTGCGCAGCGGCGTGCCCTGCGGCAGTGTGCGCATCAGCGCGCCTGTCACCCCTGCCGCCAGCGCGTAACCCACCAGGTAGCCGGCCGACGGCGCCATGAACACCCCCAGGCCGCCCCGCCCGCCCGACAGCAGCGGCAGGCCGGCCGCCACGGCCGCCAGGAACAGCAGCATGGACTGAAAGCCCCGGCGCGCGCCCAGCAGGCAGCCGGCCAGCATCACGCCCAGCGACTGCAGTGTGATCGGCACGCCCAGCGGTAGGTCGATCTTGGGAATGAGCCCCATCACGGCCATGAGCGCGGCGAACAGCGCCACCAGCGCCATGGAGTGAGAGGCTTTGCGGGACATGGCAGCAGTCATACAACTCCTTGGGTCGACAAGAAAAAACAGGAATAGTCAGCCGCCCAAACGGGCGTACAGGGCATCGGCCACACGCTGCGCCCCCTGCAGCATCTGCACGGTGAGCGGCGCGATCAGCCGCAGGCCGCCGGCGCGGCCGGTGCGCAGGCGGTGGGCTTCGTCCAGCTTCTTCCACTGCACGAAGAAATGTTCGGTGAACCGCAGCATCAGCGCCAGTTGCAGCGACACGCGCTCCGGCCGCAGGCCAAGGTGCGCCAGGGGCCGCAGCAGCGCATCCAGCACCTGCAGCAAGTCCGTGGGACGCGTGCTCACGGTGAGCGCCACCCCCAGTGTGGAGGCGCAGGCCAGGCGCAGCGCGCTCACCGCCGCCACCTCGGGTCGTCCCATCCACAGGTGAAAGCCCGCCACCAGCGCCGCGGCGATGAGCACCGACACGATGAGCCGGCGCGCCACGCGCGTGGCCGGCCCCAGGCTCCACCACAACAGTGCGCACGCCACGCCCGCCGCCGCCAACGCCCCCGGCGCCGACAGCACGAACAGCAACGTGCCCAGCACCGCCATGCCGGCCAGCTTGCACCCCGCGGGCCAGCGGTGCAGCCAGGTGAGGTGTTCGCTGTAGAGGCTACCCATGGCGGTGCATCCTTCGCTCAGGCCGCGGCGCGCATATGGGCATGTGGCATGCCCGCCGCGGCGCGGGCCCGCGCCACCTGTTGGGCAACGGCGGCTTCATACGCCGCGCACACATCGTGGCCGCGGCCGTCCGCCTGCACCCGGCCTTCATGCAGCCAGACCACGCGCGGGTAGTCGCGCACATGCTCCAGCACATGGGTGGACACCACCACCTGCCGCCCGCAGGCGGCAATGTCATCGGCCAGCCGTGCCTGCCCCGGCAGGTCCAGGCTGGCGAAGGGTTCGTCCAGCAACAGCGTTCGCGGCCCGGCGAGCAGCAATGCAAGCCAACAAACGTGCTGGCGCTGGCCCTGGCTCAACGCCCCGACCGCGCGCGCGGCCCAGTCGGCAAGGCCCCGTTCGGCCAGGAAGGCGCGGGCGCGCGCCAGCGCATCACGCCGGGACAGGCCCTGCGGTTGCAGGCCCAGGGCGAGCTCCTCTTCCACCGTGGGAAAGATGATTTGATCGTCGGGGTTCTGGAACATCATGCCCACGCGTTGGGCCCGCAATTGCCCTTGCGGCAGTGCCTGCAAATCCTGCCCGTGCGACAGCACCTGGCCGTCGTCGGGCACCTCCAGCGCGCACAACAGCCGCAGCAGGCTGGTCTTGCCTGCGCCGTTGTGGCCGATCAGTCCAATGCGCGGCTCGGCCAGCGTGAGATCAAGCCCGTCAAAGACCTGCGTGACACCGCGGCGCAGGCGCACCTGCCGCACTTGCAGCACGGGAGCGTCAGAGGGGTGAGAGGAACAGGAGGGGAGCATGCCAAGAAAGCCAAGCAAATTCGCCGAGCTTGTCAGAAATTTTGTGTGTGAGGCATAGCATGTCGACAAGGAGCATGAATGCCACGCAAGACCAAACCCACCGCTTTGGCGGACCAGGCGGCACAGCCGCAATTTCACATCCCGGCCGAGCTGCTTGACCAGTTGGTGACCGGGCCCATGACGCCGGGCCAAGTCCAAGGGCTGTTCGATCAGTTCAAGAAGTCAATTCTTGAGCGGGCGCTGGGCGCCGAGATGAGTCATCACCTAGGCTATGCGCCCGGCCAAGCCAAGCCCACAGGCGGATCAGCCAACCACCGCAACGGCAAGAGCACCAAGACCGTACTGACCGATGTGGGGGCGCTGCGCATCGATGTCCCACGCGATCGCGAAGGCAGCTTCGAGCCGCAGCTCATTGGCAAGCACGAGCGGCGCTTTACGGGTTTCGACGACAAGATCATCGCCATGTACGCACGCGGCATGACGGTGCGCGAGATCCAGGGTTTCCTGGCTGAGATGTACTCGGTGGACGTCTCGCCCGAGCTCATCAGCCGTGTCACCGATGAGGTGATGGGCGAGGTCACGGCCTGGCAGACACGGCCGCTGGAGGCGATGTACCCGGTGGTGTTCTTCGATGCGCTGCGGGTCAAGATTCGCGAGGATGCGGTGGTGCGCTCCAAGGCCGTCTACCTGGCGCTGGGCGTACTGCCTGACGGCTCGCGCGACATCCTGGGAATCTGGATCGAGAACACCGAGGGGGCGAAGTTCTGGATGAAGGTCTTCAACGATCTGAAGACGCGCGGGGTGCAGGACATCCTGATTGCCGTCACCGACGGCCTCAAGGGCATGCCAGAGGCGCTGGGCGCAGTGTTCCCGGCGACGACGCTGCAGACCTGCATCGTGCACCTGATCCGGGGTGGCCTGGACTTTGCGTCATGGAAAGACCGCAAGGCGCTGGCCGCAGCCATCAAACCCATCTACACCGCGGTGAGCGCCGAGGCGGCCGAGGCCGAGTTGGATGCGTTTGCGGCCGGCCCCTGGGGGCAGCGGTTCCCGACCGTGGTCAGCGCCTGGCGCCGGGCCTGGGACAAGGTCATCCCGTTCTTCGCCTTCCCGCCCGAGGTGCGGCGCGTGATCTACACCACCAACGCCATCGAGAGCGTGAACGCACGGCTGCGCAAGATCATCAAAACGCGCGGCCACTTCCCCAGCGACGAGGCGGCCACCAAGCTGATCTGGCTGGCGCTGCGCAACATCACCGCGGACTGGGGGCGGGCGGCCAACCACTGGAAATCAGCGATGAACCAATTTGCGATCCTCTACGAGGACCGATTTACCAGATCGGGCCAGTAAGATCACCAAGCCGCCTCACGATTGAGTGACGGATTCAACAGCCTCACACACAGAAATCCTGACACTCCC
>NZ_MTBE01000031.1:0-51316 GCF_002916785.1 Diaphorobacter sp. LR2014-1
GGCGAACCATGCCCTGATTGAGGCGGTCTTGTGCGTGCCGTAGTTGTCCATCACCAGATGCACGTCCAGCCCCGCAGGCACGTTGGCTTCGATGGTACGCAGAAATTGCAGGAACTCCGCGCTGCGATGGCGCCGATGCAACTCCCCGATCACTTCGCCCGTGGCAATGTCCAGCGCCGCAAACAGCGTCGTCGTGCCGTGGCGCATGTAATCGTGGGTGCGCCGCTCGGCAATGCCCGGTGCCAGCGGTAGTATCGGCTGTGTGCGGTCCAGCGCCTGGATCTGGCTCTTCTCATCCACGCACAACACCATCGCCTTGAGCGGCGGATCCAGGTACAGGCCGACAATGTCGCGCACCTTCTCGACGAACAGCGGATCACTGGAGAGTTTGAATGTTTCCTGGCGGTGCGGCTGCAAGCCAAAAGCCCGCCAGATTCGGCTCACAGCCGTCTGTGACACATCCATGGCGCGCGCCATGCTGCGCGTGCTCCAGTGCGTGGCACCGGCGGGCACACACTCCAGCGTCTTGGCAATGACGGCATCGACTCGGGCATCGTCAATCGTACGCGGCGCACCCGGGCGCGGCGCATCAAACAGACCGTCCAGGCGCAGCTGGACAAACCGACCGCGCCACTTCGATACCGTTTGCTGAGTGACCCGTTGACGCGCTGCCACCACCTTGTTTTCCAGGCCCTCGGCACAGGCCAGCACAATGCGTGCTCGCAAGGCCAGGGCCTGCGCTGTCTTGCGACGCTTGGTCAGCGCGATCAGTTGTTCGCGCTCCGTCGCGCTCAACACCAATGGAGTCTTTGGTCTTCCGCTCATGGGCACCTCGTCGTGCAACACACTACACGACTGACTGCATTGGCAGAAAATAATTCAATGAATTTTTAACTCACGACACTAGAGCGTCATCTTCACCCACAGGTGGCGCAAGTGGATTGAAGGCAGACTGTTCCGGCTATGCACTGACTCATGTACCGCAATGCCGGCCGTGGGGTCTTGACCATGAGTTACCAGCGCATCGGCGACCGACCAGCCGGGAGTACCACTGGTGTGTAAGTCATGAATCCAGCCACTGATCAAAGCAAGCCAATGATCGAAGCTTTGTTCCTGCACGTACGCGATCAAGGCTGCACGAACATGCGCAGCACCATGCTTGCCCTCCTTGTAGCGTTGGATACCTCCACCCACTCCAACGCGTGTCACGACGTATTCGCGCTCGTCTCGTCCCGAGCCGACGGGAATGGGCAGTCGCTTGCATTCAATTGGCAAAATCGTCTCGAAATCACTGTAGCTCCGACCTTGCACGATCAGCGCATCGCCTGCAGCCGCAGCCACGAGATCGATCTTGCGCGAGACATGTGTCTCATCAGCTTCCTCCACACGAAATTGCAGGCAATCCCAGCCTGGAGTCTTGCGTGCTGCACTGTTGAGGTGGGCGCACAGTTGCGACGTAAGCATCGTCTCGCTGGTGCGTAGAGGTCGATCAGGCCGGTCTCGCCAGCGGGGGAGCTGTCCGAGAATAAAGTCCAGGATGGCGGCACGAGATTGGCCTTCGGCAAGAAACCCCGAGGCCAATTGGCCCAATGCGTGAGAGGTAGATCCGTCCGCCAGCATCGCGCCTCGCTAGTAGCCCTGGGCCCGCAGATCTGCCAAGATGTCATCGGCATCGCGCAGTCCGACGGAGCGCATCCAGTAGCGCAAACGGTCAGGTTTCAGTATGAACAGGAAACGGTGGTCATACAGTCGGCAGATGCGCGTGAGAGCCAGGTGCTGGTGCGATGGTGCGTGCAGCAAAGCCGAGATGCGGTCTCGCAGTTCTTCCGCCCCTGACCAATCGATCTGAGCGTCGCCAAACGCGTAGGCTTGGCACACCGCACCCGACCAACTGAACTGGCCACGCAGCCCGAAGCTGGGTGACCCGTATAGTGCGTTGACCTGATTCGCCAGAACCTCCGCGTACACCTGGAGGTCTTCATCGGCGACCTGGCGCATCGCTATCGACGATTCCCCCAGCCGTATCAGATCCGACTGGTAGTCCACGATGTCGTCGACCACGATGCGCTCGTTGTCGCTCAGATCGAACGATCCGTCAGCAGGGTATGGAATCGAGTAGATATCGTCGGCCTGCAGCGCAGTCGCCTTTTGAGCGAACAGCCCGGGGCTGGTCAGAGCCAAATAGGCCCGCAGAGTGCGCTTTTCGGCGCTCATCCAACGATCAATGGCGTTGAGCTTTGGCAAGTCCTTCTGCGGCGCGCAGAAGCCAACCATCCGCTGGCTATACGTTAGGTAGTGCCCTTGCCATACTGCGTGGGCGAGGTGCATCTGTTCACGCACCAGCAACATTGGCGGGGTGAAGCGTCGCTCGGTATACGCCGAGCGGAAAAACTCGTCTTTCAGGGGCTGAATCTGGGACTCGTCGATGCCGCTTGTCGTCAACGCCTTGGAGGGCAGATAGGGATGTCCTGTTAGATGGGGCGCGCGCTTACGCTGGACTTTTTTGCCAACAATGAAGCCTTCGCCAACGTCCCAATCCCGCTGTTCCGCATATTGGCGCAGCGTGCGCATCTGTGCTAACCGGTTCACAAGCGACAAGGTTCGACCGCCTCCCAGGAGGTTTGCACGCCAGAGGCGGTCGTTCGTCTGTGCAACGCGATATGGCACGACGTGCAGGTCGTAGTAGTCCAGATCCAGTCCCTGCTCGGCGTCAATGCGGCCGGTTCGGCGGAACGTTGCATGGAGCAAAGTGGCGGTGTCGGGACGGACTCGCTTTTGCGCCACGACAACAATGACTTTGGTATCGGCATCGCCCTTCTGGAAAAGGCCACGCACCGAAACGAAGTCCAGGATCTCGCGCACCCAGTAGCGCTCCAGGTACTGCTGCCGAAACGCGAGCGCATTCTGGTTGTACAAAAAGTTGTACTGCTGCAGCATGGAGATCGTTGCACCGTCCTCCATGATCTCGCTGGCCTCGTGCAGAAAGAGGTAGCCCGCCTGCTTGTCGGGGAGTTTCTTGTGATGCTCGGTTTGATACCGTGCATAGGCCCGTTGGGTGGCCGGTGTCTGCAGTGTGGACGCGAACGGTGGATTGCCCAGGACGGCCCCAATTCGGGCCGGCAACTGCCCGGCCTCTTTGGCTGCAAAGAAACAGCCATGATGCAATGTCTGTTGACGCAGGTTCGGGAACAGCTTGATGCTGCGCCGGATCTGTGCCGGCTGCAAGGCGTCGCACATGGCCAAGCACAGGCTGAAACCGGCGAGTTCGACGGCGTCCTCCTCAAGATCGACCCCATGGACGAAAGCCAGCAAGCTCTGCAGCACATGCTTGTCCGGGCGCCGCCACTGATGACGCAGGCGCCAGTGCAACACTAGGCGCTTGTAGGCCTCCACCAGGAACACGCCGGAGCCGCAAGACGGATCCAGCACCACTTGGTTGTGCGAAGTGATGTGGTCAAGTGCATCCCAGTTCAGGGCTTCCTCCACCAGGAACCGCACTAGGAATGGAGGGGTGTAGACCGAGCTGTCCTCGTTCTCCACAAACAACTGGTAGATCTGGCTGATCAACTCGACCGGCAAGTCCCGGAACGAATACAGATCCCACAGCGACAGCTGGCCCGTCTGATTCTCACGTGCTTCGATCATTCGAGCGAAGCGCTCCAACTGCTGGGTGCTCAGAAGCTTGTCCACTTCCGACGGTTCCAGTGTGAACACGTTGCCGTTGAACCGGTCTTCCAAGGCTGCAAGCAACTTGACCAGAGCCGGTCCGTTACCCAAAACCTCGAAAAAGCGTTGTGCATCGGGCTGAAAAGCTGCAAAAAAACCTTCGCCGAAAACGCCTCGTTGTTCTAGGTAGGCAATCAGCAACGACAGGATCAACAACCGGCGACGCAAACGCTTCGGAAGAATGTTCTTCTCGTCGAGATAGCTGCTCAGCCGCTTGAACGCATCGAACAGGCTTTTGTGTGCTGCCTTGCTGTTCGACAGAAGCAGGTCACAGGTTGCAGGATCCGTCCACAGTGTTCCGCTACGGATACTGTCCTCATCCCACCAGGGATCGAGCTCTATTGCCGTAGCCAGATCCAGATACTTGATTGGGTTGCACTGGATGCGCCCGTCATCAGTGAGAAAGTCGGGACGATGCGCACAACGGAACAACTGCAGCAATCCTGGCGTACGCCGATACACCAAGGGCACGCCACCCCAACTCCAGAGCATGCGGTGACGCTCGGCAAACTCCCGATCATCAGCCAACGTGTTGACGCCATAGATGAAGGCTTGCGCCGAGGCACGTCTACCGTGCTGTTCAATCTCGAAGAACACGGCGTCAGCCCCGTACTCGGCTGCCTTCTCCATGGTGGCGACTTCTTCGGGTGGACGGCCATCGGGCAGGTAGCCGAGTACCCGCACAAGCCCCTTTACTTGTGCGCCGGTGTCTGGTCGCAGCCAAGCATCCCACCAAGGCGGACGATTACCCATGGTTCGACCGCTCTCGATGTCGAGGCACCATCTCACGCGCGACACGTCCTTGACGTCCGACAGCCTTTGCGGTGGCGGGGTTGTGTTGCGTGCCAGTGGCGGAGAGTCCCACGTCTCGCTGTACCAGCGGCGTCGGTAGTAGATAGGAGTCGATGGCCAGGAAAATAGGTCCCAGCGCGACAACCAAGCCATCGTCGATCAGAGGTGCTGTATCGACGTATTCGCATGTTGCATCGTGGGCCCGCAAGATCAAGCAGGCCTGCTTGCTGACTTTGCGCGGTGCCGTCAAGCTCGCAGCGATCGATTCGCAGAGAGCAGAGACGATGCTTCTCCTAAGACCATACACCGTCTCCAGCCGACAGAGCACCACCACCAACATCACATCATGGTTTGAGTACACGCGAGCCACCCGCGCCTCAGCATGCCTACGCGCGAAACGTGGCAATTCAGCCAGCAGCCCGCGCATCTGGTCGCGCGAGTAGCCCGTGAGTTCGCACAGGTCGCTGATGGTTATGGATCGCATCTGCGTATTTTACACGCAGACATGCGTATGATCAACGCAGCTCTATGCATTTGCAGCGCAGAACGGTCCGGTTCTGCGAGGAGTGATATCTCCGTTCAGAGCACGAGGCGTGCCAATCATTCTTGAGCTACGTCGAGCCAGTGTGATGTGGTTGGTGGGGAGGTGTGCGATTGCCCCTGCGGTTCAGTGGTGGCAGCGGCTGATCCAGGAAGTGCTGGGTCAGCCCGCGCGAGCTGGCGTGGTAGGCCCACCGATGGAACTGCTCGAGCAGCAGCATCTCGCGCCTGCGGAGTTCCGCGTTCTCCTGTTGCAGGCGATGAACCCGATCCATCGCGGCCTGCAAGGCAGCGGATACAGGCCGGCCCGGCTTGACTCTCACCGACGCTGGAGTCGCGTTGCGGCAGACGTCGTACGCGATGCGGATCGGAGCGTGCTTGAACAGGGCCTGCCGTGTGTAGGCGCAGCCAAACCGTTTTTCGGCGGCCTGGATGAGCGCCGGCCACGTCAGCCGGCCCTCCCAGGCGCGGACCATCGTCAGGATGGCCTCTACCCGCTCTGGCGTGAGGTTAGGGGAACGTCGTGTCATGAATGGGATTTCCTGGATGAGGGGGTGGAAGTTGCGCCGGTCGGCGCTGCGAGCCGCAGAGCGTCGACGCCGGCCAGCCGATCACGGGCGGCGCTCTCGGAGAGGGAATCGGCTCCGCCGGTGCTGAGCTGGATCACAGCGCCGTCCTCGATCGCCGGGTCCCGCAAGATGGTCAGCAACTGGTCCAGCCGCTCCACGGTGGCTAGGTGGGTGGCAACCCAGTCCGCCGCGCCGTACACCCCCTCGGCAGCGGCGGCCTGCGCGGTCCTGAGTTGCGCCGACGCCTGCTCCAACGCGGCGGCCACGCGTTCGGTCTTGCCATCGATCCCCTTGATGCAGACGTGCTCCCGGCAGTCCAGGCAGTTGCGGAACATCTCGCACGGAGCCGAGGCGAAGTCATGGATGCAGAAGCCGTACAACGTTGTATGCGCTGTCGGCACGGCCATCGCCGCGTATTCGTCGCGCGACACCGGTAGATGCTTCGGAATCTCCGCCAGCGGGCCGATGACTTTCGCGTGATCGCCCACCACAGAACGGATGTGTGCCACGATCTCCTGGCTGGAGACGTGGTCGTAGGCCGCGTTCTGACGGATGTCCCTGCGGCCGCTCCACTTGGCGATGTCCACCTGGGACAGATTCGCGCCCTGGGCCAGGGTATTGAGCCAGTGCCGGAACTGGTGGCTCTTGATGGACAGCGTGCGATTCGGGTCGAGCCCGACGCGCTGGAACACGGTGACACTGCCGGCCTTGGCGTTCTGGCCGAGCCCATTGCCCACATGGTGGTACTTCAGCGGCTCCAGCATGCACGAGCTGCCGACACCGGTTCGGAACAACCTCGCGGGGATGACCAGCAGCGCCTCACCGTACTTCAGTCCGGTCCTGGCGTCTGCATAGGGAAAGTGCGGCGGCAACTGGTGGACGACGTGGCGCTCGAAGTCAGCGAATCGAACCACCATCGCTGGGATGTGGCCCGCCACGCGCACCACCATCGTGACGGGAAGCCCCGCGCTCTGCACCCAGGTGCGCGCGTGGTTCCGCTTGCTCACACCCCCGAGTCCCAGGAGATCGGCGATGTCCTCGAAGTCGATGAACTCCTGCGTGCGCAGGTGCTCCCATTCCGGCGGCAGGTAGATCCGCGTCGGGTTCGCCTCGTACCATCGGGCGAGGTGGCGGGCGTGTTCCGTGAGGCCGCGAATCCTGCGCAACGCCTCGCGCACCACGTCCGCCATCCCGGGCAGGATCAGCTTGACGTGGCCGTCGTAGCCTTTGGAGCCCGCCCAGCGCAGGCCAAGATGTCGTACCTCGCCATCGCCCGGAACGTCCACCTCGCAGTCCGCAGGCAAGGCCAGCACCTCGTTGAAGCGCTCCGGCGCGGCGCACAGGATGGCCGCCACGGACGTGATGAGCACGTCCCTCGGGTCGGATGCCAGATGGAATGCGCGCGCCAGGGCGTCCAGGGCTGCGGGGGCAGGCATCAGCCTGCGCTTGCGGGCCTCGAAGGCTTCGCCGATGCGACCGTAGGTACTGCCCCGGCGCATCGCGTAGCGCCAGGTGCCGGTCGTGTGGGCGCACAGCATCCGGTCTTCCAGAAACCGGGCGATCTGCCCGAGGCGGAAGCCGATCCCGTCGAGGGATGCATCGCCGCGGCCGTCGTCCATGGCAGTCACGGCGGCGTCGAAGGTGGTCCGGTCGATCTCTGCTGCGGAGGCGAGCCGCTGCTTCCTCATGGCAATGCCGAGTACGTGGAACGCCTGCACCGCCCGCAGCGCCGCGCTTGCCGAGCGCTGGGCCAGCTCGCTTCGCACGTAGGCCTTGGCCAGCGCGCGAACCTTGGGCGACAGTGTTTGCCCGCCGGCGCCGGGCACCTTGATGAAGAAGAAGCGCACGCGGGCCTGCTTGGCCCGCCGGTCCCCCTGGGCCAGGTAGTGCTCGGTCACGTCCCAGCAATCCGAATCGAACTCCAGGTCCTTCCCGAAGGCCGTGAGTTCGTTCCGAGCGTTGGCGATGAAGGCGTCCAGCTTGGCCTGCGCATCGCGCAATGCCCTGGGTTTCAGTCGGGTCACGGTGGTCATGCGGCCTCCCGTTCATGCTGAGAGTCCCGGCAACGCTGGACCACCTCGGCCACCGCAAGGATCGTCAGGTCGTTCACGGAGGCGACGCGAAGGTCGGTCGATGTCGCCAGCGCCGACCGCTCGCTGAGCAGGCCATCGAGCAGCGCCTCATGAGGGGCGTCGATCCAGGGGTGGAAGTACGAGCAGGTGTAGCAGGCCAGTGGCGCAGCGAGACGGCAGAAGTCGTGCTTGCCGCACCGGCCGATCGCGTCGAACGCTTCGGCCGACACGTGGTGAACGAGCCGTCCCTCGCTACTGTCGTCGCGCACTGCCAGGGTGCCGGCGAAGGCCTGGGCAAGCGGAGCGATCTGCAACGCAAGTGCCTTGTCGATGCGCTCGATCATGGCCGACCGCGTTTCGACATAGACCAGGCTGGAATCGAACCAACTGTGATCCAGCAGGTCCGCGATGACGGGCGCCGAGCATCCTTCGGCCGCCGCCCGGGTGCCGAGCGTGCGTCTCAGGCGGATGGGCGACATCACCAGAGGTTTCCCCGTGCGATGGGAGACCACTTCCAGTTTCTGGAACAGCCGACAGAGCTTGTCGCTGACGCCCCGGCCGGTGAAGTGGCCGAGCAGCCCGATCTCGGCCATATGCGGGGTTCTGGTGAACTGCGCCGAGGGGAAGATGGGCGCCTCGCCCACAGGCAGCCCGTGTCGCTGTGCCCAGTCCGCCGCTGCCTTGCATTGCGCCTGCACCAGGGCGCCGAGGCCGCTGGACAGCTCGCGCGGCCTGAACAGCGTTCGGGGACGGATGCCCTTGCCTTGCTTGAGGCGGGTGACCTGCAGGATGAAGATGCTGCTGCCGTCCTGCCGCTGTGTCGCGCTGAAATCCTTGCACTTCATCGCTGCGAGTTGCAACGGCCGGGTGCCCAGGGTCACGGCCAAGGTCAGGAGGGTGTAGTCGGCCAGGCCAAGGTGGCCGGCAGCGAACTCGCGCCGCATGGCCGTGGTGACACCCTCGTACTCGATGTCGGTCAGCGGGCCGGCGTCCACGTCCATCATGCGCACGGCATTGCCGACCTCATGCGTCTGCGTGACCAGCCGGGGCAAGGCACGATGGAGGTCGACGTCCAGCCCCGGGGTTCCCAGTTCCACCCACAGCAGCAGGTGTTCCTTGAGCCGGCGCAGCCGGTAGCGCTGTCGTACTTCGAGGGATTCACCGTACCGAACCACGTCGTTCAAGGCGATGGCGTCGAGGGGGTGTGGCGGCGCTGCGTGGCGAAGCAGCCTCCGGTATGCCGACAGCGCCTGGGCGGCACGCGATGGTGAGATCGAGACCAGCAAGGCGGCGCACACGTCCTTGATGCACTGCCGCAGCCGGGTTGACGCCCCGGGCAGGTTGTCGAAGTTGAAGGAAGCGATTCCTCCGGCCGTCGGAATCTTCCAGATGTCGTCGGCGGGATCGAACAGGTAGCCGTCGAGCGTCCGCGACATCGTGCGGTTGCAGGACCTGGTCGAGGTGCGGATGGGTTGTTCAGGCATCGCGAGACACCTCCTCGCCCAATACCTTGCGCTGGATCTCCACCGAGGCCTGCACTGCCAGGCGGCGGGTGCGGCGGTGCAGGTAGGTTTCTGCGCTGCGCGAGGATTCGGACCATCCCATGGCGTGGTTGCGTGCCCGGCGCTCGTCGCCCGGCGTCATCCCGGCGCGGTCGGCGATCTCAGAGAAATCCTCGTTCCAGGTGTGCCGCAGTACATGGGAGGAGAACGCATCACCAAGCTGGGGATGGTGCCGTCGCAACCCCTGGAAGATCTTTGTCACGGCAGACAGCGACAACGGATCGCCTGTGGCGGTGACGAACAGGAAGTCGTGCCGGAGCGCGCCAGCGATCCTGGCGCGGTGCTGCACGATGTGCTGGTGCGTCAGGTAAGCCAGTTCCTCGCTGATGCCGATGCTGCGCTCGCGCGTCTTGGTGTTCGGCTGGGCCATCCGGGGATCGGTCTTGTCATCGGGCCGACGCACGACGTCGGCCAGGTTGCGGCGAAAGTCGATGCTGCGTATCCGCAGGCCCAGCAGTTCCCCACGCCGCAGGCCGGTGCCAAGACCCCAGAGAGCCAGCAGCCGGTTGCGGTCGCGCAGGAACGCGGTCGACCAAGGGTTCTCCGCCGATGCGGGGTCGATGGCATGGAGCAGAAGTGCTCTGGCCTGCGCGTCCAGGCCGACCCGATGCCTGCTGGAGCGCGCCGAAGGTGCGCGGGCGGTCAGCCGCGCAAGGAACTCGCGCAGCATCACCATGTAGTTCGCCCGCTGTTCGAGGGTGGCGCACGTTTGTGAGGCAGCGGCCTGACCCAGCCACGACAGATAGGCGCGGCAGTATTGCAGCCGGATGGCGGCCGTGCTGACGGCGACCGTGGCTGGCGTTGCTCGCGCCAGAGGGGCCTCTTCTTTGCGATCGGTTCCGCCACTGCGAAGTGGCAGATACGCCAGCGCGGCGAGGTCATCCAACTCGTGCAAGTCGAGGAACCGAGCGTTGGCGAAACGATTCTGCAGGTCAATGCCGCGGAGGTCTTCAAACGCGAGGAGGAACTGGACCCCTCGCAGGGCCTGTTCGATGGTCGCGGGAGAGCCACTGCGCGGGCGAACCTCCGTCATGGCATAGACGCAGGCGGCGAACACCGGCATGCCGGTGTTCGCCGACACCAGCGCGGGCATGCGCTCGCCGGTGCTGAACAGGATGGTGCGGATGCGATGGTGGGATTGGAGTTGTCTTGAAGGGGATGCTCGGAATCTGGGAATCAAGGTGATCGCTTTCGGAGTTAACAGATGGGTCAAAGTACCCCATAACGCCAGGCAACCATGTCCTGCTCTGTGAGTGTCAACAGCCCCGCGCCCCTCTTGGATCAAGGGGGTTCAGGGAGGTTGTTCACACAAAGCAGATTCGGTCGCCCTAATACCTCGGAGATGAAGACGCAGATCATCGCCAGGGCAATCCGCGCACGGCACCCTGTCGGCCCCGTAGTCTCCGCGCTCGGGCTGCGCTGGGAGGAGAGCGCCGCGCGGTCGCGCCAGCCGGTCGCCAAGCGCGATGCGGCGCTGACCCGCGCGCGCGGCCTGGGCCTGACCTGGAACGCCATCATCCATTGGCCGCGCCGCGACGTGCTCGACTACATCAGCCTGCACGGCGGCGTGCTGCACGAGGCCTACCGCATCTACGGCAGCAGCCGCGTGTCCTGCGCCTTCTGCGTGCTGGCCTCGCGCAGCGACCTGGGCGCCGCATCGCGCTGCGGGGACAACGCCGCCGTCTACCGGGAACTGGTGGCGCTGGAGGCGCGCAGCACGTTCTCGTTCCAGCCGGGCGGCTGGCTGGGCGACGTGGCCCCCGACCTGCTCGACGCGCCGCTGTGGGCCGGGGTCGCCGAGGCCAAGGAGCGGGCCGCGGCGCGGCAGGCCGCGGAAGCCGAGATTCCCCCGCACCTGCTCTATGAAGCGGGCTGGCCGGTGTGCATGCCGACGCCCGCCGAGGCCCGCCACCTCGCCTCGGTGCGCCGACGTGTGGCGCGGGCGGTCGGTATCGCGGTGGATTGTCTCGACGGCGCGGCCGTCAGCGCTCGCTATGCCGAACTGATGCGCCAGCGCGCGCAGCGGGGCGCGCGGGCTTCTCAGTTCACGTGCTGATGCACGAGCCGCAGGAACTCGGGACGCAGCATGCGCCCGGGGTCGACCTTGAGCGCGTCGCACAGGCCGCTCGGCCAGATTAGTTCGGCCCGCTCGCCGTCCAGGGCCAGGACCGCACGGTCGAATGCCTTCCTTGACGGCGTTCCCGTGCCGATGGCCTGCAGCTCCGTGACGGTTCTCTCCTCGATCCAGAGCCAGTGGCTGCGCGTGCCGACCGGCAGGTCCGCGCGCGTCAGCTCGATCTCGGCCAGGCTGCCATGGGGGGCATCTAGCAGCAACAGAACGGAGAAGGAGACGGGAGCAGACACGGAAAGCAAGACGGACAAAGCGCGTATTGTCCCCGACCCGGGTTCGTGGCGGCAGCATGTGGACGGGCCGGCAGGTGCGCCGGGCACGCAAGTGCCAGTGGTGTGCGGGGCCGGGCGAGGCTCCCACCCATGGACTACGTCACGGGCCTCGTTGCGGTGCGATCCGCCTGCAGCGGCATCGCCTCCGACGCGGCAGCGCTCGGATGAGACCTCGAATTTCCGCGTGGTTGCGGAAGGACTGCCGGGTGCCCCGGCAATGGATGGAGCGGGAGACAGGCTGCTGGCGATGCGAACAGGCGCCGGCTCCCTGCCCGATGTCGCCGCGAGGGTTCGCGCGATTGCGCAACCGCGGCGACCCGGTTGCGCAGCCGCGCGGACCCGCAACCGGTTCCGGATCCGGACGCGCGCCCGGACCCGGACGGGGTCAGAGGGCGGCGTCCTTGAGCTTCTTGAGCGCGCGGGCCTTGATCTTCACCGATGCCGGCTTGGGCGGGAACCAGCGCTCCTCGCCGGTGAACGGATCCTTGCCGAAGCGCTTCTTCTTGGCCGGCACCTTCACCACGTCCAGCTTGAGCAGGCCGGGCAGCGTGAAGGTGCCCACGCCCTTCTTGTCGACCGAGCCGAGGACGGCCGTTTCGAGCGCGGCCAGGACCGCCTTGACCGACTTGGCGTCCACGTCGGCCTGCGCGGCGATGTGATTGACCAGCGCGGTCTTGTTGAGCGCGTCCTTGATGGGCTTGATGGGCGCGGCGGCCTTCGCCGCAGGCGCATCGGCCCGGGCGGTCTTCTTTGCGGGAGCAAAGGCCCTCGCGGTCTTCTTCGCAGGCGCAGCGGCCTTGGCGGTTGTCTTCGCAGTTGCCATGGAATGTTTCCCTTCTTTTGCGTTTGCGGCTGGGGGCGCATGCCCCCGCGTGCATCGAAGCTGCACAGCGGGAATTCTAGAGGGGGCTCGTCGGGCGCTCCCGTTGCCGCGCCAGCCGGTCCCGCGCGCCGCTGCGGGGGGGCAGCCGCGCGTGCCCTTGATGAAGCGCCGGCGGGTGAGAACCTGGACTCACGGACGAGGCATCCCGCCGCGTCCGGCGTCCATCCATCAGGAGCACCCATGAAGATTTCCAAAGCGGAAGTCGAGGCCATCATCGAGGCCTCGCCGCGCACCTACATCCCCTTCAACCAGCTGGTCCTTTCCGTCGACTACCAGGCACGCACGCCCAGCCCTGCGCCGGGCGGCAAGCCGCAGATGAGCCTCACCGAGCTGGCCGCCTCCATCAAGGAATGCGGCGTGCTGCAGAACCTCATCGCGGTCAAGGGCCCGCGCAACCTGCACGAGGTCTGCGCGGGCGGCCGCCGCCTGCAGGCCATCGGGCTGCTGGTGGCCGCAGGCGACCTGCCGGAGAACTACCCCGTGCCCGTGCTGGTCGTGCCCGCCGACCGGGGGCTGCTGTCCAGCCTCACGGAGAACACGTACCACGTGCCGATGCACCCGGCCGACGAGTTCCTCGCCTTCGCCAAGCTCATCGGCATGGGCAGGTCCGTCGAGGACGTGGCGGCGGCGTTCGGCGTCACGCCGCTGGTGGTCAAGCGCCGCATGAAGCTCGCCTCGGTGTCCCCCAAGCTCATGGCGCAGTACCGCGAGAAGAAGATCGACCTCGAATGCCTCATGGTGCTGGCCTCGGTGGACGACCACGAACGCCAGGAACAGGCCTGGGCCGGGCTCGATGCGTGGAACCGCCACCCCGACCACCTGCGCCGCATCCTCACGCAGGGAGAAATCGAGTCCGACCGCAACCCCGTGGCACGCTACGTCACGGTCAAGGCCTACGAGAAGGCGGGCGGTCCCACGCGGCGCGACCTGTTCAGCGAAGACGAGAAGAAGGTCTACCTGCTCGACCCGGTGCTGCTCGACCAGTTGGCCGTGGCCAAGCTGCAGCGCAAGGCCAAGCAGGTCGGCGCCGAGGGCTGGAAGTGGGTGGACGTCCGCGCCCGCTACGTCAGCGACGAATACGCCAAGCATGGCGAGTTGCGCAAGGCCGCGCGCGAGCCCAGCGCCGAGCAAGCCGCCGAACTGGACAACCTGGAGGCGCAGGTCGCCGAGCGCACCCAGCGCATGGACGACATCTGCGACCAGGAGGAAGACGACAGCGCCGCCGAGGAAGAGTACCGCCGCCTGGAAGCCGAGTGCGACGACCTGAACGCCAAGATGGAGGCGATCACCGAGGCGCTGTCGGTCTGGCCGCCCGAACTCATGTCGCAGGCGGGCTGCGTGGTCTACGTGGGCACCGATGCCGCGCCCGCCGTGCGCTACGGCCTGATCCGCCCGGACGACCGCGCCGACATGGCGCAACTGGCCCAGGCCACGCGCAACGGCAGCGCGCTGGCCGGCGAGGGCGATCCCGCGCTGGTGTCCCTGCCCGCCGCGAAGACCCGGCCCGTCCATTCCGACCGCCTGACGCGCAACCTCACCGCGCACCGTGTCGCGGCGATCCAGGCGGAACTGCTGGGCCGTCCCGACGTGGCGGTCGCGGTGGCCACTGCGCAGATGGCGACCAAGCTGCTGATCGACGGCTACCAGCACCTGTACAGCAGCGGCGATCCCCTCACGCTGGGCGTCTCCGACACCCACGCGATCCTGCACCAGGACGCCGACGACATCAAGGCATGCGCGGCGTGGCAGGCGCTGGAGGCCGAGCGCAAGCACTGGCAGGCGCTGCTGCCGCAGAAGGTGGATGCCGTGCTGCCCTGGATGCTCACCCTGGATGCGGCGGCCATCTCGCGCCTGTTCACCTTCCTGGTCGCGCTCACCGTCAGCGGCGTCTATCCCTCCGAGCCGAAAAAGCAGCGCACCGATGGCCTTGCCCTGGCGCTGGGCCTGGACATGAGCAAGTGGTGGAAGGCCACGGCGGGGTCCTACTTCAACCACGTGTCCAAGGCCCGCATCGCCGAAGTCGTGACCGAGGCGGTCAGCGCCCAGGCCGCCGCCCCGCTGCAGGCGCTCAAGAAGGACGCAGCGGCCAGCGGTGCCGAGCAGGCGGTCGCCGCGACCGGATGGCTTCCCGCCATGCTGCGCCTGCCGTCCCCGGACGATGCGGCGCAGCCGGATGCGGCACCCGCCGACGAGGACGAAGGCGAGAGCGACGACGTGCCGGGGCCGCAGGCCGGCGCAGCAGACGACGCCCCGGGCGCGGCCGGGACCGGCGAGGGCGATGCAGACGCCGACGCCGCTGATCCGCAGCCCAAAGAGGCCGTGGCCGAGGGTGCCTGATCCCCGGGCCAGCCCCCCCAGCCCGCGCAGGGCCGAGAGGGCGGCCTACTCAAGCACAACCGCCCCGTCCGGGGCACATCGACGACAGGAGTACAAGGCATGAACATGAAGGACTGGCGGGTTCTCGTGGTCCGCGACGGCGTTGCCGTGGACATCGGTAAGGTCAGCGAGACGGACGAACCCCTTGCCCGCTGCGCTGCCCTCTGGCGGTACGGGGTCAGCGAAGAGGAAATCACCGTGGGCGTGGCGCGGCGGCGCGGCGCCCGGATCTATCCCGACGAGGACTTCGAGGTGTTGCCGATGCCATGAGCCTCGCGAAGCCCATGTAGCTTGCGCCCCCGGTTGGTCCATTGCGGACGCCGGGGGCGTTTTTGTTGCCGGGGCAGTCTGGCCGTTGCTGCGGCGAAGCACAGGCGCTGCAGCAGCATGGACCGCCGAATACCCCTCGGGCTTCCCCTTCATGGCTGCCTGACGGCAGAGGGATTCGCAGCGCCTTCGTCGCCGGCCGTGCCCTGGCCGCGGGACGGGCCGTCCACCGTGGCCCGTGCCGTAGGACGCAGCGCGCGGACCGATCCGATGTACGCCCCGGCCGCGCGATTGCGGGCATGGCCCGCCATCTCGGCGATATCCTGCTGCGCGGCCTCCCGCACATCCTTCGGCGGGAGCGTGCCTCCCCGCACCGGGGGCTGGGTGCCGGTGCCATTCACCCAGACCTCCACGAAGACCTCGTGCCGAAGCCCGTGGCCGGTCGCGCCGCGTTCCTTGAGGGACAGGCCAAAGCGCCGCATCACGTAGCTGAAGTGGTTGAGGTTCTGTTTGAGGTCGCGCGACGGGTTGCTCAAGTGGGCGTCGGCAGCACCGGCCACGGACTTCGCATACGCGAGGGCCTGCCGCTGCTGCGCCGTGGCGATGGCCACGAAACGGGGTCGGCCCCCCTTGCTGCCCTGGCACACCCAGAGGTAGCTCTCGGCCTTCTGGCGCTCCGGCGGCAGCCTGGTGGCCGAGAAGGGCACCACGCAGGCATGGGGCCGCATCATGACGGCTTCCTTGCGGCGCAGCCCGAAGGCACGAATCAGCCGCAGGGCCGCTCCCACGTGGCGGTCGTAGGCGCACACCTGCGCGATCAGGGCTTCGATGTCGATCCCGGCACCGCTCCAAGTCCTGTCGCGCTGCGCGACTTCGTGCCGCTGGTATTCCGTGACGTCCAGGCCATAGGCGTCCGGCTTGCGCACGAGCCCTGGCTTCCCGATCCATTGCGCCAGCCCCCGCAGGAAGCTGAGGTAGGTCTGGATGGTCGCGGCCGCGAGCCTATCCTGGCGCCACAGGCTCACCATCGCCTGGATGTGGCGCCCCCCGATGTTGCGCGGGTCGGGCATCGTGGGGAACCCCGCCTTGGCCTGGAGGTCGCGCAGGAAGCGCCGCAGGAACACCGCCCGGTCGTGGCGCGTCTTGTGCGACACGCTCTTGAGCATGGCCGTGTGCTGTTCGTTGAACAGCTTCAGCAGGATCTCCAGTACTTCCTCGGGCGGCGTCGATCCCGGCGGATGGCGGGCCAGCACGTCGGCGGCGCTCAGGCCCGACCAGTCCCGGTGGCGCCGCCCGGGGTGGCGGCGGGATGTGTTCTTCGGCCGCGCGGGCCGCCTGCGGTTCCGGGTGGGCGAAGGGGCATGGGCATTCATCGGTCTCTCTCCTGTCGTGCGGCCCGCGTCCCGAGCGCGTGCCATCGGGTGTGAAAGGAAATCCGGGGGGTGTTGCGTGCCGTCGCTGGGGAATTCCGGTGCCAGCGGCGGACGGTGGCCGATGCGTCGAGCGCCGTGCGCGGCCACGCCGCACGGCACCTACCCAGGGTTTCGCTGCACGGCTGCCAGGGGCAGCGCGGCGGCGCGGTCGTTCTTAAAAATGAACACGGGTTGATCCGGTCCTGCGCGCGCGTTTCCGCGGCAAACACAGGGTGGGGTGCGCCAATGACCTTGGAGGTTCACGGCCTTGGAGGTCCGTGAGCGCCGCGCACCGGTCTGGCCGGTGCACGTCTGCGGGATCAGTGCTGGATTCGTAGCGCCACCCATCTGCTGGGTCGCTCTCCTGACCGTGGCCGGAGAGCGTCAGATGTCCGAGCGGGGACACACGTGGAGCCCATCAGGGCAAGCACGACCGTGTGCCGCGCGATGCGCGTGCTCGGAAGGTGGCGGGAACAGTGCCTGGGCATCGGGTGCCCGGCGAACGGTTTGACCTGCACCGCGACGCGTCCTTGGAGGACGCCCAGCCGCAAGGGCTGGCAGGTCGCGGGCTTTCACTACGAATGGATTCCTCGGAGTGCTGCTCTGTGGCAGGACTCGGTCCGGGCTCGGGGCCGGGACATGAGGGGCGGGTAACGACCGCTACGCCTTTTTGCGCTCCACCGATGGGAGCGAGGGCAAGGAGCCTTCGGGAGCCCTCAGTGGACACCGGCGCTGCGGCGTCGTCAAGGCCATGCGCGGGGCTTCGGGGTGGCGATCACAGCTTCCTGCGAGGCCGCTCTATGTCTGGATTCCCCCTGGGGGGCGCTCGCGCGAGAGGGGGTTGACAAAGAGGGGGTATGACTCTGGTTGTGAATCCGACCTGGAAGGCGGCGCCGGCGATACGGCGTGAGACGCGATGAGGCGAAGGCCGCAGTTGAAGGATGCTCGAACAACGGCGCGGAGCGAGCGCTTCGAAGTGCGGGCGCCTGAACTGTCCTTGAAGCAGCGGCGAAGGGCGGTCTGACCGCATGGCGAGCGGAAGTTTTGTCCAGACGGCTCTCGGCACGCCCCTTTGCAGCTCCTCGCCCAGCCACAGCCCCACCCTGGACGGCTACGGAAGACGCTTGACCCTCTCACAGTGTCAAGGTCGATAGTCTCCCCATCAACCTCGACGTGAACTCCTGATGGGTCGTCTCAAAGTCCTCGACATGAGCCACAGGCACTGCGGCAGTACGATCGCAAGGTCCTTAGCCGGCAGGGAAAGACCTGCCGCGATCGAAGGCCGACATCCCTGGGAAACAGGTGTCGATCCCGGTAGCCGTGGCTGGGATGGTGGCGATCGCACAGAGGGTCTGCATCCAGGGTTGTCCGCAGGTGCGGTCCGCGGTCGGAACGGCAGGGCCAAGAGCGCCGCTGCCGCTGCGGCTTATCTCCGAGAGTTTTGTGCCGGGCGCATGGGTGAATTTTGGCCTGCACCTGGTGGGAGCGACATACAAGCCATGGACAAGAACGCGACCTCCTCCTCCGCCAAACATGTTCACAGCCATCACGAGCACGAGGGGCCATCTCGCGCCGCCGAGCCAATGGCTCCGGCGCCGCGCGCGGGCTACGCCTGCCCGATGCATCCGGAGGTGAGACAGGCGGAGCCCGGGAAGTGTCCGAAGTGCGGAATGTTCCTGGAGCCGGTCGGCCTCCCGCCCGGCCACGGCGGACCCGGACCTGCGCAGCACGGGCATGACCATCATCGGCATCACGCGGCGGCACCGCTGGCTGCACCTGCAGCGGCGGGCAAAGGTGACAAGGATGCGGAATACACGTGCCCGATGCACCCGCAGATCCGCCAGAGGGGACCAGGGAACTGCCCGATCTGCGGAATGGCGCTGGAGCCGGTGATCGCGACGGGCACCACGGGCGAAAGCGCCGAACTGCGCGACATGACGCGCCGGTTCTGGATCGGGCTGGCGCTGGCGCTGCCCGTGTTCGTCCTGGAAATGGGCGGTCACCTCGTGGGCTGGCATCTCCTTCCGGCGCAAACCTCGAACTGGTTGCAGTTGCTCCTTGCCACGCCGGTGGTCCTCTGGGCAGGCTGGCCGTTTTTTGCGCGCGGCTGGGCGTCGATCCGGAACCGCAGCCTCAACATGTTCACGCTCGTCGCGCTGGGAACGGGTGCCGCCTGGCTCTACAGCATCGTCGGCACGCTTGCGCCCGACCTGTTTCCCGCCGAACTGCGGGGCCATGAAGGCGCGGTGCCAATCTACTTCGAGGCAGCGGCTGTCATCACGGTGCTGGTGCTGCTCGGTCAGGTCCTGGAACTGCGCGCGCGCGAGAAGACGTCGGGCGCCATCAAGGCCTTGCTCGACCTGGCGCCGAAGACGGCCCTGCGCGTGCGGGCGGATGGCAGCGACGAGACGGTCCAGATCGACACCATCCAGGTCGGCGAGCGCCTGCGGGTGCGGCCGGGCGAGAAGGTGCCCGTGGACGGGGAACTGATCGAGGGCAAGGGAACGGTCGATGAGTCCATGGTCACGGGTGAACCCATGCCGGTGCCCAAGGCTGCCGGTTCCAAGGTCACCGCCGGCACCCTTAACCAGACGGGCGGCTTCGTGATGCGGGCGGACAAGGTCGGTGCCGACACACTGCTCTCCCAGATCGTCCACATGGTGGCGGCCGCACAGCGCAGCCGCGCGCCGATCCAGCGCATGGCCGACGAAGTGGCGGCCTGGTTCGTGCCGATCGTCATCGCCGTGGCCTTGCTGACCTTCGTCGTCTGGCTGGTGTGGGGTCCCGACCCCTCGCTCTCCTACGCGCTCATCACTTCGGTTGCCGTACTCATCATCGCCTGCCCCTGCGCCCTGGGGCTGGCCACGCCCATGTCCATCATGGTGGGCGTCGGCCGAGGGGCCCAACAGGGCGTGCTGATCCGTGATGCCCAGGTCCTCGAACGAATGGAGAAGGTCGACACCCTGGTCGTGGACAAGACCGGGACCTTGACCGAGGGGCGGCCGAAGGTCGTGCACATCGAGGCGGCCGAAGGCTTTGGACGCGACGACCTGCTCCAGAAGCTGGCCAGCGTGGAGCGGGCGAGCGAGCATCCGCTGGCGATGGCAGTCGTCCAGGCTGCCCAGGCACGAAAGCTCCCGTTTTCCGAAGTGAGCAACTTCGACTCGCCCGTGGGCAAGGGCGTCGTCGGACGGGTCGACGGTGTGGACCTGATCAGCGGGGCAGCCAAGTTCCTGAAGGAGCGCGGCATCGACGTTTCGCCCTTGGAGGCGGCGGCGGAGAAGCAGCGTGCCAGGTCGGCGACGGTCATCTTTGTTGCGCTGGGCGGCAGCCTGGCGGGCTTCGTGGCGATCGCGGACCCCATCAAGGAGACCACGCCGGAGGCCCTGCGAGGACTGCGCGAAGCCGGCGTGCGCATCGTCATGCTCACGGGCGACGGCAGGACCACGGCGGACGCCGTTGCCAGAGAGCTTGACATTGACGAAGTGGTCGCGGAGGTGTTCCCCGAGGACAAGGCAAAGATCGTACAGCGCCTTCGGGGCGAGGGCCGCGTGGTGGCCATGGCCGGTGACGGTGTCAACGACGCGCCGGCGCTTGCCGCGGCCGAGGTCGGCATCGCGATGGGCACCGGGACGGATGTGGCGATGGAAAGCGCCGGGGTAACCCTCCTCAAGGGCGACCTGACGGGAATCGTCCGTGCGCGGAAGCTGTCGCACGCCACCATGCGGAACATCCGGCAGAACCTTTTCTTCACCTTCGTCTACAACGTGGCGGGCATTCCGCTCGCCGCGGGCGCGCTCTATCCCTTCCTTGGGATGCTCCTCTCGCCCGTGGTGGCCGCCGCCGCCATGGCGCTGTCGTCCGTCAGTGTCATTGTCAATGCGCTACGGCTGCGGACTGCAAAGGTGGATTGAGATCAGCCAGCGACGAATGCAAGCTGCAGGCATTGAGCCCGGCACCCGTAGCCGCAACTTCAGCCGAAGCGGCGCCAGGCGCTGGAACCGATCGCGCAGGACCACACCCGCCACGCCAGCCGCGAGAGCATCGAGCTCAAGCGGAAGGGCCCAGCCCGGGGTGGCGTACCGCCTGCAGGGTTCCATCCGATCGGTGGGATGGCTGATGTCGGATTGCCGGGGTAGTTCAGGCCACGCACCGGCGCGCGCCACTTCGAAGGCAGGCTGGCGACGATGCCCAGAGCCCACGCTCTTCGGCCGTTGACAGGAACTCGCTTGGGTAGGCCGGTCGCATCGGCTGCGCTGGCGCAGCGGCGACGTCCTTCCGGCTCGCGCGGGAATTCGACGCGGTGCAGACCCATCATGCACCGGTCGACGAGAGCGGCCTGACGGCACCTGCCCTGAAGCACCTGGTGCCACTGCGCCGGGCCAGCGGGCGAAGCCGCGGGCGGTCGGCGGCGGAGCCCGCTACCGGGGCAGACGCCTTTCGGCCAGACCTCGGCTTGCGCCGCCGCAGGCTTGCGCACAGGCGCCGCCGTGGCGCGCACCGGCACCAAGGCATGCCTCGCGGGCCGTCCGGTGGAGCTGTCGGCGAAATCCGCTCACAAACGCTCGACTTTCTCGTTGCGCATCCGGAGCGCGGTAGACGACCCTTTCGGATGTTTGTGTCCACGGCAAGGAGCCTGCAATGAGCAAGATCGTCAGGGCCATCGACGTCGGCTTCGGCAACACGAAGTTCGTCGTCGGGCACACGGAGCAGGAGATCAAGTGCGCGTCCTTCCCGTCGCTGGCCTATACCAGCGCCAAGGACCCGGCGACGAGGCCGGCAGCCGAGCGCCGCAGGACGGTGGCCATCCCGATCGACGGAACCTTCTACGAGGTCGGGCCGGAAGTCCACCTGGCGGCGGACACCTTCCGGGCGACGCAGTTGCACGACCAGTACGTCGAGACGCCCGAGTACATGGCGCTGGCGCGCGGTGCGATGGCCTACATGAAGCTCAGCGCGATCGACCTGCTCGTGGTGGGGCTGCCGGTGTCGTCCTTCCAGGCACGCAAGGCCTATCTGGAGAAGGCGATGGTGGGCGTGCACGATCTCGGCGGCGGCAAGACGGTGGAGGTGAGGAAGGCCGTCGCCGTGGCCCAGCCGCAGGGCGCACTCGTCTACTACACGGCAGCGTACCACAAGCAAAAGAGCATCGAGCACGAGCAGAGCCTCATCATCGATCCGGGCTCGCGCACCTTCGACTGGCTGCTGTCGCGGGGCATGCGGCTGGTCCTGAAGGTCAGCAACTCCGTCAACCGCGGCATGTCCGATGTCCTCAAGACGATCGCCCAGGAGATCAGCAGCGACATCGGCCGGCCCTACAGCGACCTGCCTGCCATCGATGCGGCCTTGCGCACCGGCAAGCCGCTGATGATCTACCAGAAGCCCTACGACCTCGCTCCGATCCTGCCGACCGCGCGCGCGGTCGCGCGCCGCGCCGTCTCGTCGATGATGGAGTGGATCACGGAGGACTACAGCATCCAGAACGTGATCCTCGTCGGTGGCGGCGCGTTCATGTTCAAGGACGCGGTCAAGGCGGCGTTTCCGAACCACAAGATCTACGTGGTGAAGGAGCCGATGTTCGCCAACGTGAAGGGCTTCCAGATCGCGGGGGACAACCTCCTCAAGGCCCAGGGCACTGCCGGCGAGGACCGAGATGGACAGCGATGAGACACGCCGGTCGCAGGCCTTGCGCATCCGCGTCACCCTGGAGCTGAGCCGCAGCGACGATCCTCTCCTGTTCGACGCACTCGTGCAGTTGAAGAAGGGGCGCAGGCGCGTCGCGCGGCTGCGCACCCTGGCCCATGACGGTCTGCTGGCGAGCCAGCTGAAGCTGTCGGGTCCCGCCGCGCCAGCGCCGGCGCAAGCCGGTCCCGCCCTCGGCAGCGAGGACGGGGGCGAGCATGCAGACCTCGCGGCCTTGGACCCCAGCGTGACCTCCGGGCTCTTTGAAGCGCCCCTGAGGGAATGAGCCTCGGGCCGAGCCCTCCGATCCCAGACGCCCCCTTGACGCGTGGGACTCCCGTGAGACCGTGGTGAGACGGAATGCGCAGCGCCCGGCCTGTATGGGACGGCGCGGGACGAACTGAGACCGTGGTCGGGGTGGAGTCGCGCCCGAACGGAATCATGGGATGCCCAGGCGCGGTCCGCGTGGGCGCCGTCGATGGCCGCCCGTTTCGCAACACAGTTCAGGAGAACCATATGAATCCAGTGGTCAGGGCCGTAGACGTCGGGTTCGGCCATACCAAGTTCGTCACGGGGGTGGCCGGCACCGAGATCCGGTGCACGAGCTTTCCTTCGCTGTGCTATCCGGCGGCGAGGGATTCCTCCAAGGCCGCCGCGATCGAGAGCCGCGCGACGATGTGCATCCCCATTGGCGGCCTGTTCTACGAGGTGGGGCCGGATGTCGTGCTCGCCGGCGATGCCTTCCGGCCTTCCCAGATGCACGACCGCTACACGGAGACGCCGGAGTACCTGGCGCTGCTCAGGGGTGCCCTTCGCATGATGAAGGTGTCGGAGATACACCTGCTCGTCGTCGGTCTGCCCGTGGCACTGCTGGCGGCGCGCAAGGCAAAGCTCGAGCGGGCCATGACGGGGACGCACGATGTCGGCGGAGGCCGTCGGGTGGTCGTGCACAAGACCATGGCGGTCGCGCAGCCGCAGGGTGCCCTGGTCTACTTCGCGTCCGTCGCCGGCAAGATGGACCGGATCGCGGGGGAGAACAGTCTCGTGCTCGACCCCGGATACCGGACCTTCGATTGGGTGGTCGCGCGGGGCGTGCGCTTCGTGCAGAAGCGCAGCCATTCCGTGCCCCGAGGCGTTGCGGACGTGCTTCAGGCACTGGCCTCGGAGATCACCTTGGACATCGGCGTTCAGTACAGAGACCTCGATGCGGTCGATGCGGCGCTGCGAGCGGGCAGGGCGCCCACGATCTACCAGCGGCCGTACGACCTGCAACGGATGCGGCCGATGGTCGAGAAGATCACCGGCCAGGCGATCTCGTCGATGCTGCACTGGATCGGAGATGCGACGGGCTTCCACAACATCGTGATGGCCGGTGGCGGCGTCCATCTGTTCAAGGGCGCCGTCCGGGCGGCGTTTCCGCGCCAGCGGGTGCTGGTGCTCCGGGACGGCATGTTCGCCAACGTGCGCGGGTTTCAGATCGCGGGGATGAACTACCTTGCCGGCCGCAGCGGCGCCGATGCCGGAGGTGTGCGATGAGCGAGGAAAGCCGCAACGATGGCACGATCCGGCTCCTGTTCGAGATGTCGCGGGACGACAACCCGCCGCTCTACGACGACCTGATCCGGTTCGGCAAGGGCGTGAAGCGGGTGAACCGGCTGCGTCTGCTGGCACATGAGGGCTTGCGCGCCGTCACCTTGCCGGCGCCGGCGCCCGCAGGGGAGGCGATCGCGGGCCGTCCCGCCACAGAGGCGCCGCAAGCAGTTGCCCCCGCGGGCTTCGGGTCCGGTGCCGTGACCGACCTGGTGTTCGCCGAGCCGCTGGGCGAATAGGGGGCGGTATGGGACATGGAACGATGGATCGCGGCGAGAGCAGCGGTGTCAGTGCATCCGAGTTGGCCGCCATGGGCATGTGCGAGCGCAGGGTGGCTCTGGATCACCGCCACGGACGGAAGGTCTCCGCCGCGCAGCACGAAGCGCTCCAGCGGGGCCTGCGCCTGCACGCCGCATTCGACGCGCAGGCCGCGGCGGAGCGGCCCGGCCGGCGGGGCCGGTGCTTCATCGCGACCCACATCTTCGGAAGTGCCGCCCCGCAAACCGAGGTCCTGCGACGCTATCGGGACGGCGTGCTGCGCACCAGCGGCCCGGGATGCCGCCTGATCGTGTGGTACTACCGCGCAGCGCCGCTCGTCTGTGCCTGGCTTTGCCGCCATCCGTGGGCCTGCATCCCGCTTCGCCACGCCCTGTCGCTGATGGTCTGGTACGCAGGGTGGCGCTGCCGGCGCATGGAGGTGCATCATGTCCGCTGAAGTGGTCGTCGCATGCGGGCTTGCTGTCGGCCTGCTGCTGTGGAGCGCACGGCGTTGGCTCATGGGCCGCCCCAACGGCTGGGCCCGCCTTCCCGGAGAGCTGCGGCGCGCCGAGCTCATCTACAGCGAGCGGCCTTTCCGCGTCGGGGAGCCAGAGGCGATTTCAGCGAAGGTCGACCGTGCGTACCGGCGCCGGGATGGGGTGTTCGTGCTGCTGGAGCTCAAGACGCGCGCGCATGCGCGGGCCTATCCCTCGGACGTGATCGAGCTGTCTGCGCAGCGGATGGCGCTGGGCAGCGAGTCGGGGCAACCCGTCGCGTCGCATGCGTACGTGCTCATTCAGGCCCCGGACGGGCGGTTTCTAGGCTGCCGACGCGTGCGCCTCTTGCCCGCGCGAGAGGTGGTGGCGCTGGCCAGGCGTCGCAGGCAACTGCTGAGGGGAGCCCTTCAGCCACGTGCGAACGGGGCTCCGCATCTGTGCGGGGACTGCGCTCACAGCCAGCGCTGTGGCCGATAGCCGGGCCATCGAACGCAGCGCTTGCCGCTCCGAGGTATCTGCGAGGACGTCGACGGTTGGGCCAGGGCCGGACGGACCGCATGGCTCTACGCCATTGAGGAATCGGCGAGCGCTTTGCGGTCTCCTTTGGGCGGCCGTCAAGCGGCCAGCACGCATTGGGGACGGTTCGCAGCAGCTTCGCATCTGGCGATGAACTCGGCCCAGCGTTCGAGCGCCACGCGGCGTTCGGGTATTTCCTCGCGAACGTCGTAGATGCCTTCCACACCCTTGAGCACGTGGTTGAGCGCGATCTCTGAGATCTCCCGGCTGATGCCCATGTTGCGCATGTGGCCCTTGGCCGTGCTGCGCGTGTCGTGCGGCGTGAAGCGCCGGATCTCGATGTCGCCCCGCTCGAAAGCGCGCGTGATGGCGGCCCACAAGGTCGTGCCGCCCACATGGATGTCGCCGCCGAAGCGCCGCCTGCGGCGCTCCACGCGGCAGGGCAGCACCCAATCGGAGTCGCCCGCCAGTTCCTTGAGCTCCTTGAACCAACCGACCACCGTGGGCGTGAGGGGCACGAGAAAGCCTGCCCGTGTCTTGACCACGGTATCCGGCACCCACCAGTCTCCCTTGTCGAGATCCACGTGCTCCCAGCGGGCCTTCGACAGTTCGACGGAGCGGACGCAGGTCGCCAGCAAGATCCGGAAGGCCAGGGCGTTCTCGAAGCCGATGTCCTCGATGTCCTTCAGCAGGATGCAGAGTTCGTCTTCCGAGAGCATGACCCGCTTGCGCACGGGTGGACGCGGTCCCATCAAGGAGGTGATGTCGATCCCCAGGGCCGGATTCGAATAGATCAGCTTCTTGCCACAAGCGTGTGCGAACAACTGCTTGCAGGAGGTCAGGATCCGCTTCGATACGGTCCAACTGCGTTCCGCGGATTCGATGACATGCACGACGTGGGCTGGCGAAACCTTGTCCACGCGCATCGAGCCGAGCTTGGGTAGGATCACGTTTTCCAGATCCCACTTGCGGTAGTAGATGGTGCCCACGGCGAGATCGTCCGGACCGAGCTTCTTCTCCTTGAAGTCTGCAATCAGCGCGCGGACCGTCCAAGACATCTTGGACTCCATCTTCACGACCTTCTTACGGTTCGCGGGGTCTTCGCCTCGGTCGATGGCTGCGCGTTCCTCGCGCGCTATCTGCCTGGCCTTAGCAAGGGAAACGTCCGGGTAGTTGCCTATCGTCAGCTCTCGCCGACGACTACCTGGCAGGCTGTACCGGAGCACCCAGGCCGCGGTTCCCGAGGCGGACAGCGTGAACGTCAGTCCGTCGCCATCGGACTTGGCGACCGGCGCTCCCTGCTTCATCCAGTGCTTGATCTGGATGTCGTCGAGTAAATGAACTTGCTTGCCCATGTTTGCGTCTCCCACCCCAGGCAAGGCCTCACCTGCGGCTATATTGGAGACACTCTACGCCGTTCCAGGACTGGTAGCTAGACCTAGAGAATCCGCCTAGCTACCAGCGTAGCTACCGGCAGATCACGCGCTTGGATGCGCTCTCGTGAGACGCTATGATCCAATAACTCATTGTCAGCAAAGGAGATTTAATACTTTGCTGACACGTCGTTGGAGGATGTGGGGCCACTGTTGATATTCCAGGTGGCGATTTGCATGTTTTTGGCCTCCAGCGCTTTTGCAGCAAGCGCAAGCAGCTATCAAAAATAGAGTGATAAAGGCGCGGGCGTCAGCCGCGGCGCTCGAAGGTCACGAAGGCGTAGGGCAGGCCGCCCGCGCCCACATGGTTGCTGCGGGCCGTTTCCACCCATTCCGGTCCCAGGGCCGGCGAGTAGGCATCGCCCTCGTAGTCCCGCGCGATCTCGGTAACCTCGACGCGCGTGGCCAGGGGCAGGGCCTGGGTGTAGATCTGCGCGCCGCCGATGACCCATGCCGTGGTGCTGCCGGACTGCTGGGCCAAGGCGAGTGCCTCAGGCAGGCTGGATGCGCGCTGGACGCCGCTTTCCTGCCAGTCGGCCTGGCGCGTCACGACGATGTTGGCGCGGCCCGGCAGCGGCCGAAAGCGCGGGGGCAGCGAGTCCCAGGTCTTGCGGCCCATGATCACCGGGTGGCCCTGGGTGAGCGCCTTGAAATGCGCCAGGTCTTCGGGCAGGTGCCAGGGCATGGTGCCGTCCTTGCCGATCACGCCGTTGGCGGCGCGTGCGTAGATCAGGTTCACTTGCATGGCTGTTCGTCCCGCCTCAGACCGCCACCGGCGCCTTGATGGCGGGGTGGTGTTCGTAGCCCACCACTTCGAAGTCTTCGTAGGCGTAATCAAAGATGGATGCGGGCCGGCGCTTGATCTGCAGCGTCGGGTAGGCATAGGGCTGGCGCGCCAGTTGGGTCTGCACCTGCTCGAAATGGTTGCTGTAGATATGGCAGTCGCCGCCGGTCCAGATGAAGTCGCCCACCTGCAGGTCGCACTGCTGCGCCACCATGTGCGTGAGCAGCGCGTACGACGCGATGTTGAACGGCACGCCCAGGAAGATGTCTGCGCTGCGCTGGTAGAGCTGGCAGCTCAGTTTGCCCGGCTCACCAGCCACCTGCGATGGCGCCACGTAGAACTGGAAGAACGCGTGGCAGGGCATGAGCGCCATCTGGTCCAGCTCGGCTACGTTCCAGGCGCTCACGATGATGCGGCGGCTGTCGGGGTGGGTCTTGAGGGTGTCGATCACTTGCTGGATCTGGTCGATGTGGCCTCCGTCCGGCGTGGGCCAGCTGCGCCACTGCACGCCGTACACGGGGCCCAGGCTGCCGTCGTCGCGCGCCCACTCGTCCCAGATGGTGCAGCCGCGCTCCTGCAGCCAGCGCACGTTGCTGTCGCCGCGCAGGAACCACAGCAGTTCCAGGATGATGGACTTGAGGTGCACCTTCTTGGTGGTCACCAGGGGAAAGCCTTCGGCCAGGTCAAAGCGCATCTGGTGGCCGAACACGCTCCTGGTGCCCGTGCCCGTGCGGTCGCCCTTGGCCGTGCCATGTTCGAACACATGGCGCATCAGGTCTTCGTATTGGTGGCGGATGGGGCGTGGGGTCATGGTCTTGAATGAAAAGTGGCTCCAGCGCTTGCTAGACAAGCGCCAACAGCTCTCATTTTTGAAGAATGCAGCCCGGGTTCATGATGCCTTGCGGGTCCAGGGCCTGCTTGATGGCGCGCATCAGCCCCAAGGCCACGGGCGACTTGTACTGCGCCAGCTTGTCGGCCTTGAGCACGCCCACGCCGTGCTCGGCCGAGAACGAGCCGTCGAACTGCGCCACCGCGTCGTACACCAGGGCGTTGACGCGGTCCTCCTGCGTGCGCAGGAACTCCCGCGCATCGCCGCCCGCGGGCGCCTGTACGTTGTAGTGCAGATTGCCGTCGCCCAGGTGGCCGAAGTTGACCAGGCGCACTCCGGGAATCTCGCGCTGCAGCAGCGCATCGGTGTGCTCCACGAACGCGGGGATGCGCGACGCGGCGATCGAGATGTCGTGCTTGATGTTCAGGCCTTCTTCGGCCTGGGCCAGCGGAATGCTCTCGCGGATATGCCACAGCTCATGCGCTTGCGACAGGCTCTCGGCGACCACGGCGTCCAGCACGCAGCCGTCCTCGAAGGCCAGTTCCAGCAGCGCCTCGAAGCGCTGGCGCGCATGCTCCTCGGATTCGCTGTCGCTGTTTTCCAGCAGCACGTAGTAGGGTGGCGCGCCGTCCAGCCCGGCGAACGGCACGCGCAGCTGCGGCATGTGCTTGATGACCAGCGACAGCGCGAACTGCCCCATCACCTCGAAACCCGTGAGCCCGGCCCCCAGGTGCTGATGCGACAGGCCCAGCAGGCGCACGGCCGCCGCCATCGACGGCACGGCGGCCCAGGCGGTGAGCTGCGCGGCGGGCTGGGGGAAGAGCTTCATGGTGGCCGCGGTGATGATGCCGAGCGTGCCTTCGCTGCCGATGTACAGGTCGCGCAGGTCGTAGCCGGTGTTGTCCTTGCGCAGGCCGGAGAGGCCGTTCCACACCTCGCCCTGGGGCGTGACCACCTCCAGGCCCAGGCACAGCTCGCGCGTGTTGCCGTAGCGCACCACCTGCGTGCCGCCGGCATTGGTGGACAGGTTGCCGCCGATGGTGCAACTGCCCTCTGCGGCAAGCGACAGCGGGAACAGCAGATCGGCTTTCTCGGCCGTCTCCTGCAGGGCCTGCAATATGCAGCCGGCCTCCACCGTCATGGTGAGGTTGTCGCGGTCGATGGCGCGCACCGCATTCATGCGCGTGAGGCTCAGCACCACCTGCGTGCCGCTGCCGTCGGGCGTGCTGCCCACCGACAGGCCGGTGTTGCCGCCTTGCGGCACGATCGCCGCGCCGGCATCGGCACAGGCGCGCACCACTGCTGCCACCTCGGCCGTGGAGCCCGGGCGCACCACGGCCAGGGACTTGCCATGGGAGCGCTTGCGCCAGTCCTGTTCATAGGCGGCAAGGTCGCCCTCGGTCAGTACATGGGCGGCGCCGACGATCCGGCGCAGGGTGTCGAGCAGGGCAGTGGTCATGGCGGTCAATCCAGTCGATGTCAGGCAAAGGCTCCGTACGCTCAGGCAGGCGCGGCGGCGCGGGCCGCCTTGGCGGCACGCTGGCGCAGCCGCACATGCAGCGCGCAGGCGGTGAACAGCAGCAGGCACAACACGATCTCCAGGCCCGCCAGCCAGTTGCCGGGCGCCGGGTCGCTCCAGGCGCGCACCACCCCTTCGGTGAAATACAGCCACACCAGCAGGCTGACCCAGCGGTAGGTGTACATGCGCCGCTTGAGCAGCCCGGCCAGCGGCACCGCCAGCGGCAGGGCCTTGAGCGCCAGCCACGAGCCGCCCGGGCGCACCGGCGCCAGCCACAGCTCCCAGGCCAGGCACAGCACGATCAGCGCCGCCAGGCTGCCCACGGCCAGCCAGCGCGTGGCCGCCACGTCGGTGGCGATGTGCAGGGCGGGGGCGGGGGGCAGGGTTTCGCGATGCATGGGGCTGGCATCATATCGGTCATGTCGTTGTCCCTACAGTCCATTGCAGTGCGTGCCGAGGAGTGGCTGGTGGAGCTTTCCCACTTCCCCTGGCGCACCACCGCGCAGACGCTGCGCGAGCGCTTTCGCGAGGACCGCCTGGGGCTGACGGCCAGCAGCCTCACCTTCACCACGCTGCTGTCGCTGGTGCCGTTCGTGACGGTGGCGCTGGCCATGTTCACCGTGTTCCCCATGTTTGCCGAGATGCAGCTCGTGCTGCAGCGCTGGCTGGTGGACAGCCTGGTGCCCGACAGCATCTCGCGCCCGGTGCTGGGCTACCTCACACAGTTCGCCGCCAAGGCGCATGGCCTGGGCGCGGCGGGCTTGTTCATCCTCATGGTGACGGCGCTGGCGCTGATCCTCACCATCGACCGCACGCTCAACAACATCTGGCGCGTGCAGCGCCTGCGCCCGCTGGGCCAGCGCGTGCTGATCTACTGGGCCGCGCTCACGCTTGGTCCGCTGGTGCTGGCGGCCAGCCTGGCGCTGACCACCTCGGTCGCCAGCGCCGCGTCGCGCGGTATCGGCGACACGCTGCCGGGCGGAGCGCGCCTGCTGTTCGATGCGATCGAGTTCTTCGTGCTGGCCGCCGGCATGGCGGCGCTGTACCGCTATGTGCCCAACACCCAGGTGCATTGGCGCCACGCCTGGGCGGGCGGGGTGTTCGTCGCTGTGGGCATCGAGCTGGCCAAGAAAGTGCTGTCGCTGTACCTGGCGTCGGTACCCACCTATTCGGTGCTGTACGGCACGTTCGCCACGCTGCCCATCTTGCTGCTATGGGTGTACGTGGCCTGGGTCATCGTGCTGCTGGGTGCGGTGGTGGCCGCCTATCTGCCGAGCCTGCTCGCCGGCGTGGCGCGCTGCGCCACGGGCGAGGGCTGGGCCTTCTTGCTGGCCGTGGAGGTGCTGCAGCAGCTGCACCGCGCGCGCCAGCAACCGCCCCACGGGCTGAGCGTGCTGGAGCTGGCCCAGCGGCTGCGCGTGGATGTGCTGCAGGTGGGGTCCGTGCTGCCGGTGCTGGCGGCGCTGGATTGGGTGGTGCGGGTGGACGAGACGGCCGCCGACGGGTCCGACGCAGCCGACGCACGCTACGTGCTGCTGGCCGAGCCAGCCACCACGCACATGGAACCGCTGGTGCAGCGCCTGCTGCTGGCGCGCACCCCGCCGCTGGAGCGCCTGTGGGCGCACACGGGGTTGGAGGTGCTCACGCTGGCCGACGTGCTGCCGCGCGAATCCGCGCAGCGGCCGCCTGAGATGCTCCTTAAACGATAGCTGTTAGCGCTTGGTGGATAAGCGCTAGAGGCTGTTTTGGCCTAAATCCTGCGCGGCTGCCGCGCCGTGCAGTACCGCGCCCTCCAGCGTGGCGGGGTAGGGCCCTGCCACGTAGTCGCCGCAGGCCTGCAGTCCGGGCGCAATCACGCGCGGCGGGCGCGCCAGGGCGGGCGTGCAGGCAAAGGTGGCGCGCTTTTCCACCACCGTCTGCACCGCGCGCAGGCCGGGCAGGGCCAGGTCCTCGGCCGCCTGGGCCAGCACCTCGCGCTCCAGCGCGGTGCGCTCGCCCTCGAAGGCGCTGACCACGAACGCCAGCAGCCCGGCCGGGCCGCCCAGCAGTGCGCGGTCGAAGACGAACTGCGCAGGCCGTTGCGCGCGCGCGCGCAGCGCCAGCATGGGACGGGGCAGCAGCGGGGTGCGCGCTCCTGGCAGTTCGGCATACACGGTGGCGATGGCGCCAAAGCGCAGTGCCTGCGCACCGGCGGCCCAGGTCTGCAGGGCGGGACGCTGGGGCGCGGGCACGGCGGCTTCGGCCACCAGGCGGGCGGACTCGGTGCTGCTGGTGGCAAGCAGCACGGCGTCGAACGCGCAGCCGTCCACGCGCCAGCCGGCCTCGTCGCGTGCGAGTGCCTGCACGCGTTGGCCGCGGTGCACCGCGTGGCCGCGCTGCTGCAGCCAGTGCGCCGCGGGCTCGGGGAACAGCGCGCCCAGGTCGGTGCGCGGCAGCAGCAGGTGGGAGCCGCCCCGGCCGGCGAACAGGCTGTCGTGCAGCACGCGCAGGAACACCTGGCCGCAGGAATCTTGCACGGGCGTGTTCAACGCCGACACGCACAGCGGCGCGATGAACTCGTCCACCAGCCGCTGTGGCAGGCCCGCGCACAAGTCCGCCACGCTGGTGCCCGGTGCGCACCGGAACCCCGCCAGCCGCCAGCGTGCGGCGCGCGCCAGCAGGGCCGCACGCTCGCGCAGGCTCCAGCCGCGTGCGCGGGCGATGCCGGCCAGCGCATCCCAGGGCGGCGGGGCATCGGGCAGGGCCAGGCCGCTGCCGTCGGGGAACACCAGCGCCAGGGGTAGGCGCAGCAGGGCGGAGTCGGGCGTGACGCCCACGGCGCGCATCAGGCGCAGGCATTCGGCATAGGCGCCGATGAGGATGTGCTGGCCGTTGTCCAGCACCAGGGGCGAGCCGTCTGCGCGCTGGCCGGCCACGGCGCGCGCGCGCCCGCCCAGGGTGCGGCTGGCCTCGAACACGCTGACCGTGTGGCCCGCCTGGACCGCATGCACGGCCGCGGCCATGCCGGCCCAGCCGGCGCCGACGATGGCAACCTTCACATCATCCCCAGCGCCTGCACCTTCCAGGCCAGCCAGAACTTGCGCAGCGGCGTGAGGCTGGTGCGCTGGTGCAGTACCTGGAAGTTGTCGGCCTCGATCTCGCGCAGCAGCGTGCGGTAGATGCTGGCCATCATCAGGCCGGGCTTCTGCGCGCGCCGATCCACGTCGGGCAGCAGCGCCAGCGCCTGGTCGTAGAAGAGGTGCGCGCGCTCGGCCTGAAAGCGCATCAGCGTGGTGAAGCGCTCGGAGTACTCGCGCTTGGTGATCTCGTGCGCCTTCACATCGAACTGCTGCAGCTCGGAAATGGGCAGGTAGATGCGCCCGCGCATGGCGTCCTCGCCCACGTCGCGGATGATGTTGGTGAGCTGGAACGCCAGGCCCAGCTTGTGCGCGTACTGCGTGGTGCGCTCATCTTGCTGGCCGAAGATGCGCGCCGCCACCTCGCCCACCACGCCGGCCACCAGGTGGCAGTAGCGCGCCAGACCCGCGAAGTCCAGGTAGCGCGTCTGCTCCAGGTCCATCTGGCAGCCCTCGATCACGGCCAGCAGGTGGCGCTGTTCGATGCCGTAGGCGGCCGCATGCGGCATCAGCGCCTGCATCACCGGGTGGCTGGGTTGCCCGGCAAAGGCCTTGGCCACCTCGCCCTGCCACCAGGCCAGCTTGGCCTGGGCCACGCTGGCTTCGGAGACTTCGTCCACCACGTCGTCCACCTCGCGGCAAAAGGCGTAGAAGGCCGTGATGGCCGTACGCCGCTCGCGCGGCAGGAAGAGGAAAGCGTAGTAGAAGCTGCTGCCGGAGGCGGCGGCCTTTTGCTGGACGTACTGTTCAGGACTCATGGGGGCGTGATTCTCCCATGGCCCTGGGCGGGGCTCGCGGGGGAAACATGCGCGGCGCAGGGCCGGAGCGCTGCGCCGCCGCAACGTCACGGGCCAGACGTGGAAATGTCATGCCGCTGTCGTGGCGCCGGCCCACCATGCCTGTTCATGATGCGCGACGATGCCTTCCTGAACGCCTGGAAATCCTCGGCGGCCCGGCCGCCGGACGACCCAGCGGATGATGCATGCGACCCGGCGCGCCCCCCGCTGCGCTACCGCACGCTCTGGATCTCCGACCTGCACCTGGGCACGCCCGGCTGCCAGGCGCAGGCGTTGCTGGACTTTCTCAAGCACACCGAGTGCGAGACGCTGTTTCTGGTGGGTGACATCATCGACGGCTGGCAACTGCGCCGCCAGTGGTACTGGCCGCAGGCGCACAACGACGTGGTGCAGAAGCTGTTGCGCAAGGCCCGCAAGGGCACGCGCGTGATCTTCATCCCCGGCAACCACGACGAGTTTGCGCGCCGTTATGTGCAGCTCAACTTCGGCGGTGTTGCCGTCGCCGAGGACTGGGTGCACGAGACGGCCGACGGCCGCGCGCTGTGGGTGATCCATGGCGACCTGTTCGATGGCGTGATCCAGTGCGCCAAGTGGCTGGCCCATGTGGGCGACTCGCTCTATGAATTCACGCTCAAGCTCAACCGGCACCTGAACACCCTGCGCGCGCGCCTGGGGCTGCCGTACTGGTCGCTGTCCAAATATCTCAAGCTCAAGGTCAAGCGCGCCGTGAGCTACGTGGGCGACTTCGAGAACGCGGTGGCGCGCGAAGCGCGCAAGCGCGGCCTGCACGGCGTGGTGTGCGGGCACATCCACCATGCGGAGCTGCGAGACATCGACGGCATCCTGTATGCCAACGATGGCGACTGGGTGGAAAGCCTCAGCGCGCTGGCCGAGCACGCCGATGGGCGCCTGGAGATCCTGCACTGGGCGCAGCACATGCCCGTGCAGCGCAAGAGCGGCGCACAACTACCGCAACCCATTCCTGTCACTACGGATTGAAGTCCATGGCGCCTGAAGCTGCCCCGTTGGTCGAGCTGATCTATTTCAATGCCGGGGGCGGACACCGCACCTCCGCGCTGGCGCTGGAAGCGGCCATCGCCCGCGCTGGGCTGCCGTGGCAGGTGTGCCGCACCAATCTCTTCGAGGTGCTGGACCCGAACGCGCGCTTTCGCCAGTGGACGGGCATGGAGCCGGAAGACGTCTACAACAAGCGCCTGGCCCGGGGCTGGACGCTGGGGCTGACGCACGAGTTGCGCCTGCTGCAGGGCATGATCCGCTGGAGCCACCAGCGGCTCATGCAGTCGCTGCGCCGGCACTGGGCGGCACGCCGGCCGGCGATGGTGGTGTCGCTGGTGCCCAACTTCAACCGCGCCATGGCCGACGCGCTGGAGCAGGCCCTGCCAGGCGTGCCCTACGTCACGGTGATGACCGATCTGGCCGATTGCCCGCCCAGCTTCTGGATGGAGCCGCAAACCCAGCAGATCGTGGTCTGTGGCTCGCCTTATGCCGTGGACCAGGCGCGCGCTGCGGACTTTCCGCCCCACCGCATCTGGGAAACCTCGGGCATGGTGCTGAGTGCGCAGTTCCATGCGCCGGTGGACCAGGATCGTGCCGCCGAGCGGGCGCGGCTGGGGCTGGACGAGCGCCCCGTGGGGCTGGTGCTGTTTGGCTCCGAGGGTTCCAGGGAGATGGTGACGATAGCCCGCCGCTTGACGGACACCCCGCTGATCCTGGCCTGCGGGCGCAACGCGGCCCTGGCGCAGGCTCTGCGGGCACTGCGCCGCAACGCGCCTACCGTGGTGCTCGAATACACGCGCGAGATGGCGCGCGTCATGCAGCTGGCGGACTTCTTCATCGGCAAGCCGGGCAGCGGCAGCCTGAGCGAGGCGGTGCACATGGGGCTGCCGCCCATCGTCACGCGCAATGCGTGGACCATGCCGCAGGAGCGTTACTGCACGGAATGGGTGGGTGAGCAGGGCCTGGGACTGGTGTTGCCGAGCTTCCGGTCCATCGCATCGGGCGTGCAGGCCCTGCTGGCCGACCTGCCGCGCTACCAGGCCGCGACGCGGCGCATGCACAACCGTGCGGCGGCCGAAGTGCCGCAGGCGCTGGCGCAGATCCTGCGCCATGCGCAGGCCCGGGCCGAATGGGCCGGGCGCTGGGTGGCCTGAGGGTTGCACGCGCGCCGCGCGATGCGGTGATGGGGGTCCATTGACCCCCGCGCGCTCGCGCTGCTGCAGCGGGTGGGGCGGCCCTTACATGCGCGCGGCGCGCGCCAGCATGCGGGGCCAGTCGAGCGTGCCCAGCCGCGGCCGCGTGAGCAGGCTGGCGCCATCCAGCGCCTGCACCTTGTCCAGAATGCGCAGACCGCCCTGCACGACCAGGCGCAGCTCCCACCCCACACGGCCGGGCAGCCGGTGTACCAGGGGGCTGCCCTGGAGCATGAGAGTGCGCGCCCAGGCGGCGCAGTCCAGCACCAGCCGGTCGCTGGCGGCGGAGCGGCGCTGCGCCGCGAGGTCCGCGCGCGCCACGCCATGGGCGGCGCAGTCGGCATCGGTGAGGTAATGGCGCCCGCGGGGCAGATCCACGCTCAGGTCCTGCCAGAAGTTGATGAGCTGCAGCGAGCTGCAGATGGCGTCGCTCTCGCGCAGTGCGTCCTGCCCGTGCACGCCGTACAGGTGCAGCAGCAGACGCCCCACGGGATTGGCCGAGCGGCGGCAGTAGTCCAGCAGCGCGGCGCGGTCGGGGTAGGTGGCGCCGGCCTCGGTCAGGGTGACGTCCTGCATGAAGGCGTCCAGCAGGTCGTCCAGCAGCGGCACGGGCAGCTGGTGGCTGCGCAACACCGCCTGCAGCGGCCCAAACACGGCGGCCCAGCGCGTCTGGGGGGAGTGCCCGGCCGCCACGGATTGAAGCTCGGCGCGGTAGGCACGCAGGTCGGCCAGGCGCTCGGCGGCGGTGGCCGTGCCCTCGTCGGCAATGTCGTCGGCCGTGCGCGCAAACGCGTAGATCGCGGCGATCGGCGGGCGCAGCCGTGGCGGGCACAGCAGCGAAGCCACGGGAAAGTTCTCGTAGTGCGTGACCGGCGGCGCCTCGGCGGGCGCGGTGCGCGGATCGCGCAGGGGGGCGGGGGACTCGGGATGCTTCACGCGGCCATTGTCGTGCTTGACAAGAGCGACCGGCCTCTCATAGATTACTAACCAGTCAGTCAGTAATTTGGATGCCGGATGTTTCCATGACCCACCCTGTCGCACAGCGCGCCGCGGGCCTGCCGGGCCCGTCTTCATTGCAACCCCGCCGCGGGGTTTTTTTGTGGCCGCCGCGTGGCGGCGTGGCGGGTGCTGCACTGGTGCTGGCCGTGGCTGCCTTGGCGCTGGCGGGATGTTCGCGCCGCGAGCCGGCGCCAGAGCCGGTGCGCGCGGTGAAACTGCTCACCGTCGGCGTGGCGCCCCTGCAGATGCACCTGGAATACGCGGGCGAAGTGCGCGCGCGCGTGGAATCGCGCCTGGGTTTTCGCGTGGCCGGCAAGATCGTGCAGCGCCAGGCCGAGCTGGGCCAGCGCGTGCAGGCCGGCCAGGTGTTGGCGCAGCTGGATCCGCGCGACTATGAGCTGGCTGCGCAGGCCGCGCGCGCCCTGGTGGCGTCCGCCACCACGCAGCGTGATTTGGCCGCGGCGGATTTCGAGCGCTTTTCCAAGCTGCGCGCGCAGAACTTCATCAGCGGGGCGGAGCTGGACCGCCGCCAGGCTCAGCTGAAGGCCGCGCAGGCTTCGCTGGACCAGGCGCGCGCGCAGCTCGCTTCCCAGGGCAACCAGACCGAGTACACACGCCTGGTGGCGGATGCGCCGGGGGTGGTGACGTCGGTTGACGCCGAGCCCGGCCAGGTGGTGTCTGCGGGCACGCCGGTGGTGCGCATTGCTCGCGACGGCCCGCGCGACGCGGTGTTCTCGGTGCCGGAGGACAAGGTGGGCCAGTTGCGCGTAGGGCAGGCCGTGCAGGTGCGCGCCTGGTCGGGCGACGCGCTGCTGCAGGGCCGGGTGCGCGAGGTGGCGGCCAGCGCCGATCCGGTGACGCGCACCTTCCTCGTGAAAGTGGCGGTGGAGGGCGCGGACGTGCCGCCGCTGGGCTCCACCGTGTATGTGGCGCCGCAGGTGCTGGCGCGGGGCGGCGTGCCGGCGATCAAGCTGCCCACCAGCGCCCTGCGCCAGGAGGGCGGCCAGACGGTGGTGTGGGTCTATGAGGCCCAGGACGGCAGCGCCACCGGCACCGTGCGCCTGCAGCCGGTGCAGATCGCCACGGCCGACGGCAACGAGGCCGTGATCGCCGCCGGCCTCACCCCCGGCATGCAGGTGGTGGCCACGGGCGTGCATGTGCTGGCCCCGGGACAGGTGGTGACGGTGTACAAGCCAAAAACGGCTCCAACGCCCGAAGGACAAGCGCTACCAGCTATTAATAATGAAGCGCCAGCGGCCTCCGCTGCCGCTCGCTGAGGAGCCGCCCCATGCAGCAGACGCAGCCCAAGCAGGGCTTTAACCTGTCGCGCTGGGCGCTGGAACATGCCGCGCTCACGCGCTACCTGATGGTGGTGCTGATGGTGCTGGGCATCGCCGCGTACTTTCAGCTGGGGCAGGACGAGGACCCGCCCTTCACCTTCCGCGCCATGGTGGTGCGCACCTACTGGCCCGGCGCCACGGCGCAGCAGGTGGCCGAGCAGGTGACGGACAAGATCGAGCGCACCCTGCAGGAGGTGCCCTACGCCGACAAGATCCGCAGCTACAGCAAGCCGGGCGAGTCGCAGATCATCTTCGAGCTCAAGGATTCGTCCAAGCCGGCGGAGGTGGCCAACATCTGGTACCAGGTGCGCAAAAAGGTGGGTGACATGCGCTACCAGTTGCCGGGCAATATCCAGGGGCCGTTCTTCAACGACGAGTTCGGCGACGTGTACGGCGTGATCTACGCCCTGCAGGGTGAGGGCTTCAGCTATGCCGAGCTGAAGGACTTCGCCGACGACGTGCGCCAGCAGCTGCTGCGCGTGAGGGACGTGGCCAAGGTCGAGCAGTTCGGCGTGCAGGACGAGCGCGTCTGGGTCGAGGTCTCGCAAAAGCGTCTGGCGCAGCTGGGGCTGGACTTCAACGCGGTGTTGCAGCAGCTGGGTGCGCAGAATGCGGTGGAGAGCGCGGGCGCGATCCAGTCGCCGCAGGACGTGGTGCAGGTGCGCGTGGGCGGGCAGTTCACCAGCGTGGAGCAGCTGCGCGACATGCCGATCCGCGGCGGCTCTGGAGCCCAGCTGCGCCTGGGCGACATCGCCGAGGTGCGAAGGGGCTATGTCGATCCGCCGGGGGTGAAGGTGCGCTTCCAGGGGCACGAAGTCATCGGCCTGGGCATCTCCATGGCCAAGGGTGGCGACATCATCCGGCTGGGCAAGGCGCTGCGCGCTGCAGCGGCCGACATCCAGGCGCGGCTGCCGGCCGGCGTGCAATTGCACCAGGTGCAGGATCAGCCAGCGGCCGTGGCCGATTCGGTGGGCGAGTTCATCAAGGTGCTGATCGAGGCCGTGGTGATCGTGCTGGCCGTGAGCTTCATTTCGCTGGGGCTGCACAAGGGCGGGCGTTTTGGCTGGCACGTGGACTACCGGCCGGGCCTGGTGGTGGCGATCACCATCCCGCTGGTGCTGGCCGTAACCTTCCTGGCCATGCACTATTTGGGAATAGGGCTGCACAAGGTGTCGCTGGGGTCCCTCATCATCGCGCTGGGCCTGCTGGTGGACGACGCCATCATTGCCGTGGAGATGATGGTGCGCAAGATGGAGGAGGGCTACGACAAGGTGCGCGCGGCCACGTTTGCGTATGACGTGACGGCCAAGCCCATGCTCACCGGCACGCTCATCACGGCCGCGGGTTTCTTGCCCATCGGCATCGCCAAGTCGGTCACGGGCGAATACACCTTCGCGATCTTCGCGGTGACGGTGATTTCGCTGGTGCTGTCGTGGATCGTGTCGGTCTATTTCGTGCCCTACCTGGGCACGCTGCTGCTGAAGGTGAAGCCGCATGCGCCCGATGCGCCGCCGCCCGAGGTGTTCGACACGCCGTTCTACCACCGCTTCCGGCACATGGTGGACTGGTGCGTGGCGCACCGGTGGATCACCATCGGCGCCACCATCGGCATCTTTGCGCTGGGGCTGGTGGGCATGGGGCGCGTGCAGCAGCAGTTCTTCCCCGACTCCAGCCGGCCGGAAATCATGGTGGACCTGTGGTTCCCCGAGGGCACCTCCTTCGCAGCCAACGAGGCCGTGGTGCGCCGTGTAGAGCAGCGGCTGATGGAGCAGGAAGGCGTGGCCAGCGTGGCCGCGTGGGTGGGTTCGGGCACCCCGCGTTTTTACCTGCCGCTGGACCAGGTGTTCCCCCAGCCCAACGTATCGCAGTTCATCGTGCTGGCCAAGAGCCTGCCCGAGCGCGAGTCGCTGCGCCTGCGCCTGCCCCGGTTGTTGGCCGAGGAGGTCCCCGAGGCACGCGGCCGCGTGAAGCTGCTGCCCAACGGCCCGCCCGTGCCCTACCCGGTGCAGTTCCGCGTGGTGGGCAGCGACCCGGCCGTGCTGCGCGAGCGCGCCGACGAGGTGAAGGCGCTGATGCGCGGCAACGCCAACCTGATCGGCGTGAACGACAACTGGAACGAGTCGGTCAAGGTGGTTCGCCTGGAGGTGGACCAGGACAAGGCGCGCGCGCTGGGAGTGACCAGCCAGTCCATCGCCCAGGCTTCGCGCATCATGTTCAGCGGCTCCACGGTGGGGCAGTACCGCGAGGGAGACAAGCTCATCGAGATCGTGCTGCGCCAGGCGCAGGACGAGCGCGAGGCGATCTCCGACATCGGCAACGCCTACCTGCCCACGGCTTCGGGCCGCTCCATTCCGCTCACGCAGATCGCCAGGCCCGTGTTCACCTGGGAGCCGGGGGTGATGTAGCGCTGGAACCGCAACTACGCCATCACCGTACAGGGCGACCTGGTGGAGGGGCTGCAGGGCGCCACCGTCACGGCGCAACTGCTGCCCGAGTTGCGCGCGCTGGAGGCCCGCTGGCAGGAGGCCGGTGAGAACGGCGTGCGCATCGAGGTCGCGGGTGCGGTGGAAGAGAGCAGCAAGGGCTCGGCCTCCATCGTGGCGGGCGTGCCCGTCATGCTGTTCATCGTGTTCACGCTGCTGATGCTGCAGCTGCACAGCTTCAGCCGCTCCGTGCTGGTGTTCCTCACCGGCCCGTTGGGGATTGCGGGAGTGGCGGCGGCGCTGCTGCTACTGAACCGGCCCTTCGGCTTTGTGGCGCTGTTGGGGGTTATCGCTCTCATGGGCATGATCCAGCGCAATTCGGTGATCCTGATCGACCAGATCGAGCTCAACCGTGCGGCCGGCGTGCCCGCGTGGGACGCGATCGTGGCGGCGGCCGTGTGGCGCCTGCGGCCCATCGTGCTGACGGCGGCGGCGGCGGTGCTCGCCATGATCCCGCTGTCGCGCAGCGTGTTCTGGGGGCCTATGGCCGTGGCCATCATGGGTGGACTGGTCGTGGCCACGGTGCTCACGCTGCTGGCACTGCCCGCGATGTACGCAGCGTGGTTTCGTGTGCGGCGGCCCGATCCCGGAGCGCCGATAAACGATTCCATTTAAAGGCGGGCCGCAACAGGGTAAAATCTGCCGTTTGACCTATTTCACCGGGGTGGCCTGCTGTGCCTGCCATCCGGGTGGCTTTCAGAACTGCGCGGGTGGCGAAATTGGTAGACGCACCAGGTTTAGGTCCTGACGCCAGCAATGGTGTGGGGGTTCGAGTCCCCCCCCGCGCACCAACGTGAGACTTTGGCGGAACGTGGTGCAGGCTTGCACTGCAAGTCGGCACGGTCCGCATCCAGACACTAGGAACAACCATGGCCGTAACTGTTGAAACCCTTGAAAAGCTTGAGCGCAAGATCACGCTGAGCTTGCCCCTGACCACGATCCAGACCGAAGTGGACGCGCGCCTCAAGCGCCTGGCCCGTACGGTGAAGATGGATGGTTTCCGTCCCGGCAAGGTCCCTATGAGCGTAGTGGCTCAGCGTTACGGCTATTCGGTGCAATACGAAGTGCTGAACGACAAGGTGGGCGAGGCGTTTGCACAGGCCGCCAATGAAGCCAACCTGCGCGTGGCAGGCCAGCCGCGCATCACGGAGAAGGACGGCGCGCCTGAAGGCGAAGTGACTTTCGAGGCCGTGTTCGAGGTGTTCCCCGAGGTCAAGATCGGCGATCTGTCCACCGCGGAAGTCGAGAAGCTCTCCGCCGAAGTGACCGACAGCGCCATCGACAAGACCTTGGACATCCTGCGCAAGCAGCGCCGTACCTTTGCACAGCGTGCCCTGGCCGCTGCTGCAGAAGACGGCGATCGCGTGACGGTGGATTTCGAGGGCAAGATCGACGGCGAGCCCTTCCAGGGCGGCAAGGCCGAGGACTTCCAGTTCCTGGTGGGCGAGGGCCAGATGCTCAAGGAATTCGAAGACGCAGTGCGCGGCATGAAGTCGGGCGAGAGCAAGACCTTCCCCCTGGCCTTCCCCGAGGACTACCACGGCAAGGACGTGGCTGGCAAGACGGCTGACTTCATGGTGACCGTCAAGAAGATCGAAGCGGCCCACCTGCCCGAGGTGAATGAGCAACTGGCCAAGTCGCTCGGCATTGCCGACGGCACGGTGGAAGGCTTGCGCGCCGACATCAAGAAGAACCTGGAGCGCGAAGTCAAATTCCGCCTGCTGGCCCGCAACAAGCAAGCCGTGATGGACGCTCTGGTGTCCAAAGCGGAACTGGATCTGCCCAAAGCCAGCGTGCAGGCTGAAATTGCCCGCCTGCTGGAAGCTGCACGCGCTGACCTCAAGCAGCGCGGCATCAAGGACGCCGACAAGGCCGAAATCCCCGAGGACGTGTTCCGCCCTCAGGCCGAGCGCCGCGTGCGCCTGGGCCTGGTGGTCGCTGAACTCGTGCGTGCCAATAACCTGCAGGCCAAGCCAGAGCAGCTGAAGGCCCACGTGGACGAGCTGGCTGCCAGCTACGAGAAGCCTGAGGACGTGGTGCGCTGGTACTTCAGCGACCGCAATCGCCTGGCTGAGGTGGAAGCCGTGGTCATCGAGAACAATGTGACCGACTTCGTGCTGGGCCAGGCCAAGGTGAACGACAAGGCCGTATCCTTCGATGAACTGATGGGCCAGGCCTGAGTAGCTGGCCCTTGCCCCGGGCTTTGACCCAGGGGTGAGGACGAAACCCGGCGGGGCTTGTGCTTTGCGGCACAAGCCCCAATTCATTTCTGGGTACAGTATCCGCCTGACTGGAGAAACGTATGAGCGCATTGGAAACGCAAGCCCTGGGCATGATCCCCATGGTCATTGAGCAGTCCGGCCGCGGCGAGCGGTCCTACGACATTTATTCGCGCCTGTTGAAGGAGCGCGTGATCTTCCTGGTGGGTGAGGTCAATGACCAGACTGCCAACCTGGTGGTTGCGCAGCTGCTGTTCCTTGAGAGCGAGAACCCGGACAAGGATATTTCGTTCTACATCAACTCCCCGGGGGGCAGCGTGACGGCGGGCATGGCCATCTATGACACCATGCAGTTCATCAAGCCGGATGTGTCCACGCTGTGCTGCGGCTTTGCGGCGAGCATGGGGGCTTTCCTGCTGGCTGCAGGGGCCAAGGGCAAGCGGTATTCGCTGCCCAACTCCAAAATCATGATCCACCAGGTGCTGGGCGGTGCCCGCGGACAGGCGACGGATATCGAGATCCACGCCCGCGACATTCTGCGTACCAAGGATCAGATGAACCGCATCCTGGCGGAGCGCACGGGACAGCCCATCGAGAAGGTGAAGGCGGATACCGAGCGGGACTATTTCATGACCGCGGACGAAGCCAAGGATTACGGCATCGTGGACCAGGTCATTGCCAAGCGCCCCTGAGTTTTGGCCGGCGCGCGCGGCGTTTCCCCCTGTGGGAAACGCCGTTTTTATTTCGTTATCATCTTGACAACATCCCCAGTCATAAGGCATTGCCCCCATGGCCGAGAAAAAAGGCTCCTCCAGCGAAAAAACCCTTTACTGCTCTTTTTGCGGTAAAAGCCAGCATGAAGTAAAGAAGCTGATCGCCGGTCCGTCGGTCTTTATCTGCGACGAGTGCATTGACCTGTGCAACGAGATCATCCGTGATGAGCTGCCCACCGGCGATGCCGGACGCGAAGGCCGCGGAGATCTGCCTACGCCTGCGGAAATCAAGACCAACCTCGATCATTACGTGATTGGCCAGGAAAAGGCCAAACGTACACTGGCCGTCGCCGTGTACAACCATTACAAGCGTCTGCGCCACAAGGACAAGGCCGGTAAGGACGAGGTGGAACTGTCCAAGAGCAACATCCTGTTGATCGGCCCTACGGGGTCGGGCAAGACGTTGCTGGCGCAGACCTTGGCGCGGCAGCTCGATGTGCCTTTCGTGATGGCTGACGCCACCACGCTGACGGAAGCCGGCTATGTTGGAGAGGACGTGGAGAACATCGTCCAGAAACTCCTGCAAAGCTGCAACTACGATGTGGAACGTGCCCAGCGGGGCATTGTCTACATCGACGAAATCGACAAAATTTCGCGCAAATCCGACAACCCCAGTATTACGCGGGATGTCTCAGGTGAAGGTGTGCAGCAAGCGCTGCTCAAGCTCATCGAGGGGACCATGGCGAGCGTGCCTCCACAAGGTGGACGCAAGCATCCCAATCAGGATTTTCTGCAGATCGATACCACCAACATTCTGTTCATTTGTGGTGGTGCGTTTGCTGGGCTGGAAAAGGTCATTGAGAACCGTACTGAAGCTTCCGGTATTGGCTTTGGCGCGGCAGTGCGTAGCAAAAAGCAGCGTTCTTTGACCGAGGTGTTTCAGGATATCGAGCCTGAGGACCTCATCAAATTCGGCCTGATTCCAGAGTTGGTGGGTCGCATGCCCGTGGTCACAGCCCTGGCCGAACTGAGCGAGGACGCGCTGGTGCAAATCCTCACCGAGCCCAAAAACGCCTTGGTCAAGCAGTACAGCAAGTTGCTGGCGATGGAAGGCGTTGAGCTGGAAATTCGTCCCGCTGCGTTGAAGTCCATCGCGCGAAAAGCCATCGCACGCAAGACGGGTGCCCGCGGCTTGCGCTCCATTCTTGAGCAAGCGTTGATTGGCACCATGTTTGACTTGCCCAACGTCTCCAACGTGGAAAAGGTGGTGGTGGACGAGGCCACCATCGAAGAGAACAAGGCCCCTTTGCTGGTTTATCGCGAGGCCGCCAAGACCGCCTGAAAGCCGTGTGTCGCCGGGAGTCGCGCGCGTTAGTGATGCGCCCCGGCGAGCCATGTTGCTAACACCTGGGTGCAGATGCTGCCGGGTTGAAAAATGTGGTCCATGGACCATATTCCATGGAACTACTAGAGGATTGCCCCATGTCCGGACACACACCCCTGCCCGATACGCCCCTGGATCTACCACTGTTGCCTTTGCGCGATGTGGTGGTCTTTCCTCACATGGTGATTCCGCTGTTTGTGGGGCGTCCCAAGAGCATCAAGGCGCTGGAAGCCGCCATGGATGCCGATCGACGAATCATGCTGGTTGCGCAAAAAGCAGCCGCCAAGGATGAACCGCAGGTTTCGGATATGTTCGAAGTCGGTTGCATATCCACCATCCTGCAGATGCTGAAGCTTCCCGATGGCACGGTGAAGGTGCTGGTGGAGGGGCAGCAGCGCGCCCACGTTCGCATGGTGCATGAATCGGACGTTCACTTCACGGCGACGGTTGAGCCCATGCAGGCATCCGCTGAGGACGCCGCTTCGAGTGAAATTGAAGCGCTACGCCGGGCGGTAATGCAGCAGTTTGATCAGTACGTCAAACTGAACAAGAAGATTCCCCCTGAGATTCTGACTTCCATTTCGGCCATCGACGATCCGGGGCGGCTGGCTGACACCATTGCCGCGCACTTGCCGCTCAAGCTGGAGAACAAGCAGGTTGTTCTCGACTTGGCAGGCGTCAAGCAGCGTCTGGAGAATCTGTTCGAGCAGTTGGACCGCGAAGTGGATATCCTCAATGTGGATAAGCGCATTCGCGGTCGCGTGAAGCGCCAGATGGAGAAAAACCAGCGGGACTTCTATCTCAACGAACAGGTCAAGGCGATCCAGAAAGAACTGGGCGAAGGCGAAGAAGGCGCGGATCTTGAGGAGATCGAGAAAAAGATCAAGGCCGCGCGCATGCCGGTCGAAGCGCGCAAGAAGGCGGAAGGCGAGCTGAAAAAGCTCAAGCTCATGTCTCCTATGTCTGCCGAAGCCACTGTGGTTCGCAACTACATTGATGTGCTCACGGGACTGCCCTGGAGCAAGAAGTCCAAGGTCAAGCACGATCTTGCCCATGCAGAGGCTGTGTTAAACGAGGACCACTATGGCCTGGAAAAGGTGAAAGACCGAATCCTGGAATATCTCGCCGTGCAGCAGCGGGTGGACAAGGTGAAGGCGCCCATCCTGTGCTTGGTCGGCCCACCGGGTGTGGGCAAGACTTCGCTCGGGCAGTCCATTGCAAAGGCAACGGGGCGCAAGTACGTGCGTATGGCGCTGGGGGGGATGCGTGACGAAGCAGAGATCCGGGGTCACCGTCGTACCTACATTGGGGCGATGCCAGGCAAGGTGTTGCAGAGTCTGGGCAAGGTGGGGGCGCGCAATCCGTTGTTCCTGCTCGATGAAATTGACAAACTAGGCATGGACTTTCGAGGTGACCCCTCGAGCGCGTTATTGGAAGTCCTCGATCCTGAGCAGAACCATAAGTTCGGCGACCACTATGTGGAGGTCGACTTCGACCTTTCCGATGTCATGTTTGTCGCGACTTCGAATTCGATGAACATACCGCCGGCGCTACTTGATCGCATGGAGGTGATACGTCTTTCCGGATATACCGAGGACGAAAAAACCAACATTGCCATCAAGTATTTGCTCCCCAAGCAGATGCAAAACAATGGCGTGAAAGACGCCGAGTTGCAGGTCATGGAATCCGCCGTACGGGACATCGTGCGCTACTACACGCGTGAAGCGGGCGTCCGCTCCCTAGAGCGCGAACTCTCCAAAATCTGCCGAAAAGTGGTCAAGGCAATCCAGCTCAAGAAGCTGACGGCTCCCGTGGAGGTGTCGGCGGACAACTTGCCTGAATACTTGGGAGTGCGCAAGTACACCTACGGTCGCGCGGAACAGCAGAACCAAGTGGGACAAGTGGTTGGCCTGGCATGGACCGAAGTCGGCGGGGATCTGCTCACGATCGAGGTCGCGACCATGCCCGGCAAAGGCAACATCCTTCGCACAGGATCGCTGGGCGATGTCATGAAGGAGTCGGTCGAAGCGGCCCGCACAGTAGTACGTAGCCGTGCGCGCTTACTTGGTATTCGCGATGAGGCGTTCGAGAAGCGAGATCTTCATATCCACGTGCCCGATGGTGCGACCCCTAAAGACGGTCCTAGCGCCGGCATTGCGATGACGACGGCGATCGTTTCTGCGCTGACCGGAATACCGGTCCGCGCAGATGTTGCGATGACGGGGGAGATCACATTGCGCGGAGAGGTCACAGCAATTGGTGGGCTCAAGGAGAAACTTTTGGCGGCATTGCGGGGAGGGATCAAGACGGTGTTGATTCCTGAAGAAAACGTAAAAGACCTCCAGGAAATTCCAGACAACGTCAAGAGTGGTCTGGAGATCATTGCCGTGAAGTGGATCGACAAGGTGCTGGAGATAGCACTCGAGCGCAAGCCTGTTGCATTGGCAGAGGACGACGGTGCCCAAACCGTTGCTGTGCCTGCATCCGCCGATGTGTCACGGGGCTCCGTGAAACATTGATGGAAAAAACTTTGCACTATTCTTGGAGCACGCGAAAAGTACTCTATAATTTCACTTATCGACGCTAAACATGCTACAGTGTGAGGCTTAGGTAAATGCGGGAATAGCTCAGTTGGTAGAGCGCAACCTTGCCAAGGTTGAGGTCGTCGGTTCGAGACCGATTTCCCGCTCCATATCCAGGAAAAGAGGAGGCAATGCTTCCGCTTTTCATCAAGGCGCAAGACTTGGCGCGGTAGCAAAGCGGTTATGCACCGGATTGCAAATCCGTTTAGCCCGGTTCGACTCCGGGCCGCGCCTCCAGATGGTGGTATGTAGAGGAGGCGCAAGCTTCTTCAAAGGGTCAATTGGAAGCCTAATGGTGGAAAATTGATGCTACAATTAAAATCTTTCCGGTGCCAGTTGGTGGCGGAAAAATGCGGGAATAGCTCAGTTGGTAGAGCGCAACCTTGCCAAGGTTGAGGTCGTCGGTTCGAGACCGATTTCCCGCTCCAAAATTTGAAAGGGAAGCTACGGCTTCCCTTTTTTATTGGTCGAAGTGCTGGTGCAAGAAGTCGGTTCGTCTGTGGTGTTGCGCAACAATGCCGGCCCCGCTACTCTGTCTTCATGGCTTGCATACCGACCGGCGCCCCGATGGTGAAATTGGTAGACACTGCGGACTTAAAATCTGTTTTGTCAAGTCCTTTCTGCTAGAACTACCGAGCCAGAAGGTCAATAGTGACAACGGTTTGCGGGCATCCGAGCTGTAGCTTTGCAGCTAGGCTTGACGGCCAGGGGCCAGCTAGGCGCCAGTAGATGGAGGTAGGTGTTTTCAGTGCGTTGAGCACTACGCCCGAGTGGTGAAATCGGTAGACACAAGGGACTTGAACAATTTGAGCCTTCGGGGGGAAACGCCCGAAGTGAAGCCCGTCAAAGTCGGCGAACGCCCTGGATGCTTTTGCATCCGAGCCAACGCCGAGCCAAGCCCAAGCTACAGCTTGGGAAGGTGTAGAGAGCAGACGGCGGGCACCTACGGCCGCAAGGCTATGGTGAAGGCGTGCTCCAGACCACGAACGCCCTGCGTTTGAGCAGGGCGGCGGCGAAAGTCGAAGTGGTAAGAAAATCCCTCGCCGAAAGGCGTGCCGGTTCGATTCCGGCCTCGGGCACCAATCCAGAGCCGCCCCTGTTCACGCAGGGGCGGCTTTTCCGTTCTTGGGCTGTGTGCGCTTGAATCCCCGATCCCCCGCCATAAACGCCTCCAGCATGTGCGGGATCAACTTCTCTGCATCGACCGCCTCGCCATACGCCTGCGCGTGCAGCGCAGCGTAGCGGTCGAGGTCGGCTTTCAAGCTGGCCGGGCAGGCAAAGGTCAGTTTGACGCTTTCGGTCTTGGGCAGCGGCCCGAGCCGCAGCTTCTTGGTCGTGCTCATTGCGAAGCTCCCCGATTGAAGAACAGCGGCTGGTACGGCCGCAGCACAAGATCCCGGTTGACGATGATCCGCACCGGCAGGCCGGGCCGGCTGGTCAGCATGGGCTGGATGTTCATGTTGCGCCGGGTGATCTCCTGGCCGACTTGATTGATGCTGTCCTGTGCGCTGTCGCGCCCGGCGATGACGATGCGGTTGCCGTCCTGGCGGTTCTCCGGCGCGGCAAGCTCGGCGCCCACGCCTAGCAGCGTCGTCAGCACCGCGCCCGCGACGATGCGATTCCAATGCCAGTCCACGTCGTCTTCCAGGCCGGCGTAGCCGGCCGGGTCGGTGCCCACGAGGTTGTCGAGCGTCAGCGATGACGTGTCGGGCAGGATGACCCGGTTCCACACGACCTGCACGCGGCTCTGCCCGTAGCTGACCTGGCTGTTGTAACGCCCGAGGATGCGCGATCCCTGCGGGATCAGCAGGAACTTGCCCGTGGCCGTGTCAAAGACCGGCTCCGTCACCGTGGCGATCACGTCGCCGGGCAAGTCCGACTTGATACCTGTCACCAGCGCGCCGGCGATCACCGTGCCCGCCATCACCTGATAAGGCGATGCCGGCAGCGCCAGGTTGCCGGAATTGCGGGTTTCCGTAGAGCCGCCTTTCAGGAACGCCTCTTTCTGGTCTTGCCGGTTCTGCACCGCAGTCGGGTCGGCAGGCTGGGCCGCGGTCGAGGCCGGCCCAGCGCCGAGTGGATCGAAAGCCGCGAGCGCGCTTGCACCACCAGGCGCACCCGGCGCCGCCTGCGCCACCGTGGCGGCAGCTTGGCCTTGGCCGCCCGAGCGGAAGAACACCGACGAAGCCGCCGCCGCATCAGCTTCCTTGCGCAAGGCATCCGCAGGATCATGCCCCGGTGGCGCATAGGCCGGCGTCACCGGCTGCTGCGAGTTCACGATTGCCGGGCCAAGATCGCCCGGCAGCGGCGGCCCCAGCTCGGGCACATCGGGCGGCAAGGCCGGCAGCTTCGAGTAATCGGTTGGCAGCGCGTCCAGCCCTTCGGACTTCGACACGCGATCGACGTTGTAAAGCTCGGTCTGCTCATTGGCGCCACGCCGCTGCGGTTGCAGCGACCAGATCGTGGCGCCGAGCACGACGACCGACAGGCCACCGACGAGGATGGCCAGCGTGCGCCGATTCAGGCGCGTGACCGGGCGCGGCTGGGCGCGCAGCGCCACCGCTTCGGGCGCGACCTTGCCCGGATGCGGCGTGGCAAGGTCGGGAGTGTCGTCCTGGCTCATGGTCAGTTCCTCCGTGTAACGCCGTCCGTGCGCTCGATCCGCACCACGTCGCCCTTGTCAGCGCCTAGGCGCAGCTCGGCGGCACCGAACAGGCGATCGACGATGTAATACGGCGAGCGGAAGCGGTAGTTCACCAGTTGTCCGTCGCCCTGCGTGCCGATGACGAACAGCGGCGGCAGCTCACCTTGTGCGATGCCCGCCGGGAACTGGATATAAACCTTCTCGCCGTCATCGAAGGCGCGCAGCGGCTTCCAAGGCGGATTGCTGCCGCTGATCGCGTAGCGGAAACGCAGGTTCTCCAGCGACAGCCCGCTATCGACCGGCGCTGCGGCGCTGGCCGCCTGCGCCTGGCGTTGCAAGGCCAGCATCCGGTCGCGCGGGTACTCCCAAGATACCGATGCCATCCACGTCTTTTCCGTCGAGGTCAGCTCCAGCAGATAGGTGCGGCGGCTGGTCGTGATGACGAGATTGGTCTTGAGTCCCGAGCGGATCGGCTTGACCAGCACGTTCACGCGCAGGTCGGCGCCGCTGCCGCTGGACGTGTCGCCCACGATCCAGCGCACGGTATCGCCGGCGGCCACCGTCACCAGTTCCTCGCCCGGCTGGAGCGAAATCACGGTCACGCGGCCCACGGCCGCATAGACCTGATAGAGCGCGCCATCGGTGAAGGGCCACACCTGAATCGCGTTGACGTAGCCCTCGCGCGTGGGCGCGACGCGGGCCTCGGCGTTGGCGCGCGAGACACGCACCTTCTCGTCGGCCGGTTCCGGCGTAGGTTTGGCGTCTTCGGCCTCGGGCACCGGCATCAACTGCGCCGGCATCGGCAGCACCTCGGGCACGGCCACCACCTCCACCGGCGCGGGCGGTTCGGGCAGCGGCTGGGCCTGCACCGGCTCATCGAGCGAGATGGTCGGCGGCGGCTTGCCTTGCGTGGCGCAGCCCGTGAACAAGACAGTCGAAGCCAGCAGGATCACCGGCAAGGCGGATTTACGGAAAAGTGCATTCATGGTTTGGCTCCTTCGGAAGAATCCAGCTCGCGGCTCCACGACAAGCCGTTGACGTAGATGCCCAGGGGGTTCTTGCGCAGGCGTTCTTCGGTGCGCGGCGGCTGGAGCACGATGGACACCACGGCCGTCCACC
>NZ_MTBE01000032.1:0-48050 GCF_002916785.1 Diaphorobacter sp. LR2014-1
CCATCGCGGACAGCGTTCCAGGCGATGGCGGACACGTTGCGCGGGTGTCCTGAGTGACGCTCAAATCGTAGCCGAAGTGTCCGCCATCAGCGTGGAATGGCGGTCGGCGCGGCCGGCTCAGACGGCCTTGGTGAGCTTGCGCATCGACTCGCCCTTGAGGGCTATCTTGTGCGAGCCGTGCACGATGCGGTCCAGGATGGCGTCGGCCAGCGTGGGCTCGTCCAGCCAGGCGTGCCAGGCCGTCACCGGCAACTGGCTGGTGATGAGCGTCGAGCGCGTGCCCACCCGGTCGTCCAGCAATTCCAGCAGGTCGTTTCGCTCGTGCGCGGCAATCGGCGCGATGCCGAAGTCGTCCAGGATGAGCAGGTCCAGCCGCGCCAGTTGCGCCAGCCGTTTGCCCAGGCTGCCATCGCCGTGGGCCACGTGCAGCTCCTGCAGCAGCCGTGGCGCGCGGGTGTAGAGCACCGAGAAGCCCAGGCGCGCGGCCTGCTGCCCCAGTGCGCAGGCGAGCCACGTCTTGCCGCACCCGGTGGCGCCGGTGAGCAGCACGTTGTGGCCATGGCGCAGCCAGTCCCCGCCGGCCAGGCTGGTGATGACCTCTCGGCTCAGGCCCCGGCTGGCGCGCCAGTCGATGTCCTCCAGGCAGGCACTGGAGACCTTCAGGCGGGCCGCCTTCAACAGGCGCTCCAGGCGCTTGCTGTCACGCCAGTCCACCTCGCGCTGCACCAGCAGCGCCAGGCGTTGTTCAAAGGGCAGCTCGCTGGCCGTGATGTGGGTGGCCGCGTCGCTGAGGGCGGCCACCATGCCGTCCAGGCGCAGGGCGCGCAGTTGGTTCAAGGTCTGTTCGTTGAGCATGGTTCTTCCTTGTTAGGTTTGCTTGCACGTTGGAGTTCAGTGGTAGTAGCCCGGCCCGCGCACGTTCTCGTGCAGCGGCAGGCTCGCCTGTGCGGCCATCGGCGCATCCAGCGGCCGCTGGTCCAGGCCGCAGCCCAGGATGGAGGCGATGCTCTTGTAGGACGGTGAGCGAATCGACTGCGCCCGCGCACAGGCGGCCTCCAGCCGGTCAGCCCCGTACTCACGGCCCAGGCGCATGAGGCCCAGACAGGAGCGGTAACCCTGCTCGGGATGCTGGCGGTGCTCCATCTGCCAGCGCACCACGGCGGCGGTGGCCGCGCCCACGCGCTCACCCCAGGCGATGAGCTTGGCCGGCGTCCACTGCAGGTGCGCCCGGTGCGAGGCCGGCATGTGCTCGGGCGTGGTGGTGTGTGCACCCCGTCGGGGATTGAGGGCGTGGGCGGCCACGCGTTTGCTGCCGTGCAGGACTTCGAGCGTGCCGGCCGTGATGCGCAACTCCACCGGCTCACCCACCAGGGCGTGGGGCACCGAGTAGTAGTGGCCATCGAGCTCAACGTGGTAATCGATGTTGACGCGGGCGGGTTTGAAGCGCGCGATGGGCATGCGCACCGGCGGCAGGGGGCGCAGGGCTGGCCGGTCGAGTTCGGCGAAGGCGCTAGTGCGGTTGCCCGGCAGCTTCTTGAACGCGCGCTGGTTCAAGTCCACCAGCAAGGCGGCAATCGCCCGGTTGAGCTCGGCCAGGCTGAAGAAGGTCTGGTGGCGCAGCCTGGCCAGAATCCAGCGCTCGACCACCTGCACAGCGACCTCCACCTTGGGTTTGTCGCGTGGCTTGGCCGGGCGCGCGGGCATCACGGCCAGGCTGTAGTGCGCACAGAGCTCTTCGAGCAGGCGGTGCGCGGTGGGCTCGTAACGGTCGGGTCGGGCCATGAGGGCGCGCGGCTGGTCAGGCACCAGCAGGCGGGGCACGCCGCCGATGAACTCCAGCGCGCTAATGATGCTGGCCACCCAGTCGGTGGCCTTCTGGCTGGCGGTGGCGCAGGCGTAGGTGTAGTTCGATGCGCCCAGCACGGCCACGAAGACCTGGGCCTGGCGTATCTCGCCAGTGTCAGCATCCACCACGGGAACGGTCTGGCCGGCGTAGTCCACAAAGAGCTTGTCACCGCCCGTGTGGGTCTGGCGCATGGAGCGCTGCAGGCGCCGGGCCCAGGCCTTGTACTTCTCGCAGAAGGCGCTGTACTTGTACGCCTGCCCGCTGTGCTGTTGCTGGTATTCCTCCCAAAGCAACTGCAGCGTCACGCCAGGTCGGCGCAGTTCGCGGTGGATGTGGGCGTGGTCGGGTTCAAGGTGCCGGGACTCGCGCGCCACGGGTGGCTTGTAGAGCCGGGCCTGGAGTTCGTCGTCGTTCAGGCTCTGGGCCAGTGCCCAGTCCACGCCGGCCACGCGCGCGTAGCTGGCTATCTCGCTGACAGTGGATTTGGAGATGCCGAGANGCGGCACCGATTTGACGGGTGCTCAAGGCCCCGCGGTGCAGCAGTTGCAGTGTGTGTCGTAGTTTGCTCATGGTGACCCTGGGTGTGGGCATCGCTGGTTCCGGTCAAAAAACCGGGCAGCGTATGCCGCGTTCGGGTCACTCAGAACACCCCGCAGGTGTCCGCCATCAGTTTGGAATGCTGTCCGCCTTCAGCGTGGAACACTGTCCGCCATCACGCTGGAACACTGTCCGCCATCAGCATGGAATCGTGTCCGCCATCGCGTGGAATACGCAGCCGAAGCCCTTGGAACGGCCGGTCTCACGGTCCGTCATGACCTTGGCGGAGGCGACGCTGCCGAACTCGGCAAAGTTGCTCTGCAGGCTGGAATCGGTGACGGAGTAGGGGAGGTTGCCTACATAGATCTTGCTGGACATGGAAAAGCCTTTATTCATGGGGCGCGCGCAAGGGCGCGCCGTTTGCGCTAGGGATGTGCATGTGGAGGCCACATGCGGACGGATGGAAGGGACGCGGTGGGGCGCAGTTGCTCAGCACGCCGGAGGGTGCTGCATGCACGTTTGCAGCCAGCCTTGGGTGACTGCGAAGATTCGCGCGGCTTCGCGAGAGGCAAAGGCTCTGTCAAAGCGGAACACTCGACAGTAGCTGCCGTTGCCTTGAGAGCGTTGGACCGAGACGGAGGCGCGGAAGCGGCCACAGTCGGTCTGGTGTGTCGCGGGCGAAACGACGTACTTGCCCATGGGAATGGCGGTATTTGGAATCGGGTTCAGTCGGCAACGCAGGCTGGAATGGACCTGCATGAGCATGGAGAAACGGGATAGGCTGCAGCTCTACAGACCCACCGGGCGGCAATAGCCGCAAAAGCTAGCCGCGCGGGACGATGTGGCGCCTTCGGCGGGCGTTGTCGTGGCTGCTGGGAACAGCCAGTTGAACTGGTTTGAGTATATCTCGATTCGTATGGACGAGAAGCTTGATATTCTTTTTGGTTTTATAAAAGCCCTGCCGCACCGATGCGCTCGGATTCCTTCGGCTCCGCGCGCGAGATGCCTGCCGCCGCTGTCTTTCGAGCCTGCCGCATTCTCCCCAGGCGAGGGCGAGGGAACGACTGCGCCGACACGAGACAAGGTCCGCTGCGGGAAGTCACTCCGACTTGTCTCCCGCGGCGTGGCATTCGGTGCTAGGACGTGGCGCCGCGGCCCGGCACCCTATGCCTCTTGGCGCAGGCGCGATATGGTTCCGGCAGCCCGCATGCGCCCGTGTTCTCCGCGGTGACTTCGGGCGGGGACAGCTGGATCTCCTCGACCCTCCAGCCCTGGAGCTGCTTGCGAATTCTCTTCCTCGCGCCTGCCCGCCGCCGGATGGTCTGCCGTCGCTCGCCGCGGTGACCAGAGGCGTCCGCCGAGCGCGGCCATGAACTTGTCGATCGCCACACCGTCCAGGGGACGTCCACGGTGTGCGCCAGCGTGTTGCGTCCCTAGCGTGGGTGTCATCCTGACCTAGCCCCACGTGAACGAGCGGGTCGGCCACCGACCGGCCTTGCCGGTGTAGGAGTCGAACCATGACCTACCCATCCGAACGTCCTGCCGTGCTGCCCGAGACGGGGTTTCTGCGCGAACGCCAGGTGCTGGTGTTCGTGCCCATCTCGAAGTCGACCCTGTGGCGCCGCGTCGACAGCGGCAGCTTCCCTGCGCCCGTGAAGCTGTCGCCCCGGGTCACCGCGTGGCGGGCCGAGGACGTGCGCCGCTGGATCGCGGACCAAGGAAGCCAGCATCCGCGCTCCCCGGCGTAGCGTCCCGCGAGCGCACGGCGCCGGTCGACCGCGAAGGAGCGGCCTGCGCGCGCATGCGCTCGGGTGGATCCGGAGGCACAGGTGCCCCGCCGTCCCGCACGTACGCGGCATCGCCATGGAAGCGTGGCCTGGCCCCGCTGCGCGCGCGGCCGCAAGGAAGGGACCCGCTGCACGCATTGCCGCTGCCCGTGCGGGGCCAACACTGAAACGCCGCAAGGAGGCTGGCATATGGCGTTTTCGATGGATGACCTGTTATGGATGGGCAAGGTGCTGCAGGCGGCGGGACAGGCCGAGCTGATGCCGCGCTTCAACCGCCTCGCGCCGGACCAGATAGCGCGCAAGACCTCGGCATTCGACGTGGTCACGCTGGCGGATGAACGCTCCGAGGCGGCGATCGCCAGCGACCTGGCGCGCCGGTTCCCGGGCGCGCTCATCGTGGGCGAGGAAGCGGCCGGCCGCGACCCGGAACTGCTGGAGCGCATCGGCGGCCGCGACCTGGCCTTCGTGGTCGATCCGCTCGACGGCACCCGCAATTTCGCCAGCGGTCTTCCGCTGTTCGGCGTCATGGCCGCTGCGGTGGTGCGCGGAGAGATCATGGCCGGCGCGATCCACGATCCGGTGACCGGCAGCACGGCCTACGCGTTCAGGAGCGGCGGCGCATGGCTCGAACATGAAGGCGGCGGGCGCCGCATCGATCTGCGGGTGGCTGCACCGGTGCCCCCGGACCAGATGGACGGCGTCATCGGCACCAACTTCCTGCCCGAGCCGCTGCGCACGCGCGTGAACCAGCGCCTGTCCTCGCTGTCGACCACCTGCTGGCTGCGTTGCGCGGCGCACGAGTACCGGCTTGCGGCGGCCGGGCAGGTCCACGCGCTGTTCTACAACAAGCTGATGCCCTGGGACCACGCCGCGGGCTGGCTGCTGCACCGCGAAGCCGGCGGGCACAGCGCGCATTTCGATGGCTCGCCTTTTCTCCCCGCGCACATGTCAGGCGGGCTGATCTGCGCGCCCGATGCGCGGAGCTGGCGGGACCTGAAGGCGGCGCTGCTGGATTGAGCAGGACGGGGTGGGCTGGGCCTCTCGCGGCCCGGCCGCCGCCGGGGCTGGCACGCGCCCGCCCGTCAGCGAATGGAGCGGCGCAGCGTCTGGGACGGCGCTTCGCCGAACTTGTGCTTGTAGGCGGCGGTGAAGTGGCCCAGGTGCGTGAATCCCCAGCGCATCGCCACCCCGGTGACCGTCTCGTCGCGGGAAGCCCCCTCGAGCAGTTCGGCGCGAACGCGTTGGAGGCGGATCGACTTCAGGAACGCCGCGGGGCTCGTGTCGCGGAAATTCTTGAAGCCGGAATAGAGAGCGCTGATGCTCACGCCCGCGTGTTCCGCGACGTCCGCGATGCTGACCTGCTCGCCTGCATGGGCGTGGATGTACTCCTCGGCGCGGCGCACGTAGTAGGGGGCCATCGGCGGCGTCGGGCGCCGCAGTTCGTCGCTGAGGCTGTTCGACTGTCCGAACAGCAGGGCGCTGACCAGCATCTGCTCCAGGTTGGATCGCGCCGCCGGCGACGCCAGCATGCCGCTGTCGTGGGCCGCCTCGCTCACCAGAAGCTCGATCAGGCGGCGCCAGGGCTCGATCTGGGAACCATCGAGCGCCATCCTGGGGGCGAACTTCACCGGCTTCGACAGGTCCCGTCCGAGATGCTGTCCGCAATGCCGCTCCAGCAGGGAGCGGTCGATCTGCACGATGATCTGGTCGCACCCCTTGTGCCCCAGCAGGTGCAGCGGCTCGGTGGGCGTGACCACGGTGCCCACGCCCGGGCTGGAATCGACGGTGGTGTCTCCGCAGCGCACGACGCACGAGCCCGAGATCGGCATCTGAACCAGGTAGGCGTTCTCCATGCGTCCGGGGCGGACCTCCACGGCGGCGCCGTAGCTGAGGCGGTGCAGCGAAATCGATCCCAGCGTGACGCGGTACATGCGCGTGTCCACGGCGTCCCCGGTGTCCAGGACCCGGAGCTCGTGCGGCGAAAGCACCTCGCCGACGCGGCTGCGGGCCTCGTCGGGGTCGTGCGTTTGAAACAGCTGGCGCGACAGCAGTGCCTGGGACCGGAAGGTCTCCGCAAACCCGGAACTTGGCATCCCTTGTCTCCTTGTCGGTCGACCCGTGCGGCGCATCGACGCGCGTCCGGGCATCTTCTCGTCAGCACCTTCCGCCCGCCGGCTGCCTTGCGTGGCTCGCCCAAGGCACCGGCTTCAATGCAGGCGAACCCAAAAAAATGATCATGATTGAAAATGATCTAGCTCATATCAATCCAAAATACCATGAAGCGCGGGGAAGTGGCATCGGGACATCCCGCAGCCCCCGAGGGGGCGGTTGCCGCAGCCCTGCCGGTAGTGAAGCCGGACTCCGCCCGCTTGTGGCGGCAGCGTGCCGGGCAAGGCACTCTCCGGCCGAGCGGGCGCCCGGGAAGGAGGAGGAGCCGCTGCGCGGCGGGTGCCCTGGCTTCCTGCCCGGATCGAGGCCCGACGCGCTCCGCGGCCGGCGCGCCTCGCGCGCTGGCACACGGCACATGCGATGTGCCATGGACGGGGCCGAGGAACCCGACACACATCAAGAAGATGTAGACCCGGGATAGCCGCTGCAAAAAGCGGATGGCGTGCTGGAGGGGGTGCTGAGATGCTATGCACCAAGAGACAACTCCGCTTGCGAAGGACCGGGCCGCGAAAGCAAAAGAGCCCGGCCGCGCATGACCTCACTCGGTCCTGAGTCCCGCCCGGCCCCGCCGCAGGCGGAGGAGTCTCCCGTACTCCACGTCCTTAGAAGGTGCCGAGAATGCCAAATACTGATTCCGAATTGATCCAGCGCGCGAGAGAGATCGCTCCGCGCATCCGAGCCCGTGCTGCCGAGGCGGCGGTCCGGCGCAAGCCGCACGACGATTCCATCCAGGAACTGATCGAGACGGGTATCGTGCAGATGTTCGTGCCCAAGCGCTGGGGCGGCGCCGAAGCGAGCCTGTCCACCGCGCTGGAGGTGATCGAGATCATCAGCGAGGCCTGCCCTTCGACGGGCTGGATCGCCGCCTTCTACATCATGCACAACATCTATGTGCCGAAGTTCCCGGAGCGGGCGCACGAGGAGCTGTTCGGGAAGAAGGGCTATGTGCTGCTGCCGGCGGCCTCGGCCCCCAACATGAAGGCGCGCAAGGTGGACGGCGGCTGGGAGTTGAGCGGGCGGGCGCTGTGGGGGTCGGGTGTGATGCATGCCGACTGGGTCATGATCGGCGGCATGGCCGAGGATGGCCAGCAGCGCGGCTTTCTGCTGCCCGTGGCGCAGGTCCAGGTCGAGGACAACTGGCACTTCGCCGGCATGTCGGGAACCGGCAGCAACGACTACGTCGCCACCAATGTGTTCGTGCCGGACCACCGTTCGGCCGCCATGGGCGAGTTCTACGAAGGTCCGACGGCGGGGTCCCGCCTTTACGACAACCCGCTGTACTCGATTCCCTTCTTCGTGCTGGTGTACTGCACCTTCGCTCCGGTGATCGTCGGGTGCCTGAAGGGGGCCTTGCGGGCCTACGAGGAAACCGTCGAGCGCCGGGTCCGCAACTTCACCGGGGCGGTGGTTAAGGAGCAGCAGCATGCCCAGATCATGCTGGGCGAGTTCCAGATCGCCACCCGTGCCGCCGACGAGCTGGCGCGTGCCGTCTACGGCCACGCCGCCGAGATCCTGGCCGGCCGTCCATTCACCGTGGACGAGCGTTTGAAGCTGAAGGGGCTGACGGCCTTCATCTCGAAGCACAGCCGGGAAACCGTGAACGCCATGATGGGCGCCTCGGGGGCGTCCAGCTTCCACAACGACCAGGCGCTGCAGCGCATCTGGCGTGATCTCAACACCGTGTCGGTCCATGCATTCGTCGACTGGGACGCGACCCGCGAACTGCACGGCAAACACCACCTCGGCCTGCCGCTGACCTACCCGCTCTTCTGAGCCCCGGGCGAGGGCGGGCGACCTTGCGGCGGGATGGCTCCGCCCTCCCGTCGCCGCGTCCCGCCGCGCGCTCGGCAGTGCCAGGCGCGAGTCGTTGAACCAGATTGAAAAAGGAATCCGAGATGTCAAACAACGCTGTACTGAATCCCTCGCCGAAGGCGAGCGCCACCGCCGCCGCGGCGCCATCGCACGCCGAGCTCCTGGAGCGCGCCCGCCGGATCAGCCGCAAGGCGGAGGCGCGCGCCGAGCAGACGGACCGCGAGCGCTGCATTCCGCGCGAGACCATCGCCGAGCTCTACGATGCGGACCTGATGCGGCTCGTGCAGCCGCCGCAGTGGGGCGGACTGGGCCGCAGCTTCCACGAACTGTACGAACTGGTTTACGAGCTCGCGCGCGGCTGCGGCTCGACCGGCTGGATCTACTGCGTGCTGGCGGGCCACTCCGTCGTGGTGGGCACCTTCCCCGCCGAAGCGCAGGCCGCGGTCTGGGGCGATGACAGGAAGGCCCTGGTTTCCTCCGCATTCGCTCCCACGCTGCAGGCGAGGAAGGTCGATGGGGGCTACGAGATCAGCGGCAAGTCGCCCTTCTCGAGCGGCACCGACCATGCGAGCTGGGCCTTGCTCGGCGGCGTGGTCCTCGACGAGAAGGGGGCACCGGCGCGCAAGCTGTTCCTGGTCCCCCGCAGCGACTATGCGATCCACGACGACTGGTTCGTGATGGGCCTCGCGGGCACCGGCAGCAAGACACTGGAGGTCGCCGGGGCCTTCGTGCCCGAGGTGCGCGTGGTCGACCTGCAAGACTTCTTCAGCGGCCTGGCGCCGCACAGCCTCCAGAGCGCGATGGTTGGCGCGGCGCGCGGCGGCATCGACAGTTTCGTGGAGAGCATCCGCAACAGCCCCGGCAAGTTCGGCGGGCGGCCGCCGGCGGAGCTGGAGCTGTTCCAGACGGTGGTCGGCAGCGCGGTCGGGGACGTGACCTATGCCTGGGAACTGCTCCAGAAGATCACGTGCGAGTGCGAGCCCATCGTGCTGAGCGGGCAGGCGATGCCGCCCGAGCAGATCCTGCGCAACCGCTCGGCAACCTCCACGATTTCCAGGCTGTGCCTCGGCGCGCTCGAGCGGGTATTCGAGCTCAGCGGGGGCCAGGGGATCTACAACAACCGCCTGTCACGCGCGCTGCGCGACGTCCGGGCGGCGGCCAACCACGCTGCGCTCAATGCGACGCTGGCGGGCAAGGATGCCGGCCTGCTGGCCCTCAAGCGCGGTTAGCCCCTGAAGACAACCCGGCCGCGCGGCCGGCCCTGCCGTCGCACATGGCGTCGGCCCGTGCCGCTGGCGCCCCCACCCACAAGAGCTCCCAAGATGACCCAATTGATTGAAATCGCCAAGCCCCCGGAAATCCCGGACCGGCTCAAGCGCGTGCTGCGCTTCACCCCCGCGCCCGTGAGCATCGTCACCAGCTTCGACGAGTTCGGAGAGCCGGTCGGGCTGGCCATGTCGGCCATCATGCCCGTGGCCCTCGAACCCTGCTCGATGGCCATCTCGATCAACCGCGACGGATCGGCGTACCGGCATGTCCGCGCGGCCGGCCTGTTCTGCGTGAACCTGCTCAACAGCGCCACGGAGCCGCACTTCCGGCCCTTCTGCGACCCCAGGCTGCGGGAGCAGCGCTTCAAGGACCCGGCATGGAAGGTCCACGAGGGGCTCTGGTATCTCGACGACGCGCCGGCGAGCATCTTCTGCAGGATCGAGCAGGTCGCGCAGTACGGAACGCACGACGTGGTCATCGGCAAGGTGTTCGACATGTTCTCGTCCGGCGACCAGGACATCCTCGGCTGGGGCGACGGCTCGCTGGGACGCCTCCTGCCAGTCACGCCCCATTGAGCCTCGCCGGAGACAAGCCATCATGAAGCTGTACGAAGTACCCTGGTCCATCCATCCCCGCCGCGTCGGCGTCTACCTTGCCGAGAAGGGCATCGAGGGCATCGAACGCGTGCAGGTCGCCCCGCCGCCGGACAGGACGCGGCGCATCATCGAAGGCGTGACGATCGCCGGCACCGTCCCGGCGCTCGACATCGGCGACGGGCAGGTCATCGGCTCCTCGCTCGCCATCCTGGAGTACCTGGAGGAACGCTTCCCTTCGCCCGACCTGATCGGCGCGACCCCGGTGGAGCGCGCGCGCACGCGGGAGTTCATCACCGTCATCGAGGAGGCCACCGTCTATCTGCGGATCTGGGCCTTCAACGGCAGCCGGCTGTTCGCGGCCGAGGTGGCGCAGGACAAGGCGGTCGCGCGGGCCGGGATGGCGGCATGGCTCGGCAAGCTGCAGCTGCTCGAGCGCATGGTGGCGGACCGGGGCGGGGCGTTCCTGACCGGCGATCGTCTGACCACCGCCGATTGCGTCGGCTTTGCCTTGCTGCAGACCACGACCGAGCTGTTCGGCGTCCCGATCCCGGAGGACTGCCCCAGCCTCCAGGGCTGGTATCGGCGCTTCTCCGCACGCCCGAGCGCAGCGGTGCCCGACTTCCCGCCGGTGCTCGGGCTGAGCCGGGGGCTGGTCCAGCAGACGCAGGAAGGCTGACCGGTGTCCGCACGGTCCGCCCGGATCCATCGCAAGAACATGAACGGAGTATCCATGGAGACATTCAGCGTCTGGGGAGCAGCGACTGCGAGGGTCGTCGTCGCCCTGTTCTACCTGGTCACGGCCCTCGGCCTGGCGAAGGACTTCAAGATGGTCACGGGACTCATGGCGGCCAAGGGCGTGCCGGTGCCGGGACCGCTGCTCATCGTCACGATCCTGGTCTGGGTCGCCGGCGGCGGCGCGCTGATCCTGGGCCGGGGCATCGTGCCTGCGGCGCTGGTCCTGCTCGTCCTGACCGCCATCATCACCCCGCTGATCCATAACTTCTGGGCCGCGCCGGCCCAAGAGCGCGCGAACGAGGTCCAGCATTTCGCGAACAACATCGCGATCATGGCCGGGCTGCTCGCGATTGCCGCGGCGGCGTCCGCACGGCCGCTGTAGGTGCGCGTGCGGCACGCAGAACCATGAGGCAGCCACCATGAGCACTCACCACATTGCCAGCGCCCAGCTGGGTCGCGGCGCACCGGCCCGGAGCGCAGGTGCCGCGTTCGCGGACCGCTGGATCTTCGTCTTCATGGCCGCGCTGTTCGTGGCCACGGCCCTGGCGGGCTTCGTCCCCAGCTCGATCGCCAAGCTCGCTTCCGTGCGCGCGGGCGAGCAGGGGCCGATGCCGCCCGTGCTGCACGTCCATGCCGTGTTGATGGGCGGCTGGCTGGCCCTTCTGCTCGTGCAGTCCGTCCTCGTGGCCACGGGCGCGCCCTGGCTGCACCGGCGGCTCGGCATGCTGGCCTTGCTGGTGGCTCCCGCCATGGTCCTCAGCGGCGTCCTGCTCGTGCCCGTCGTCGACCGGCCGATCCACCAGATGCTGGCGGCGCCCCCGGCCGGCACCGAACCCGCCCTTCTGCAACTGCTGCAGGCGTGGATCCCGAACCGGCCCCTGTCGCAGATCCGCGCCGGCGTCGTGTTTGCCGTGCTGATCGCCTGGGCCCTGTGGGTGCGAACCGGTGATCCGCAGACACACAAGCGCCTCCTGGTCCTGGCCACGGTCTGGCCCTTGGGCGCGGGCATCGACCGCATCCCGCTGCCTGGCACCTACCCGGAAAGCCCGGCCGCGTCCGACCTGTACACGCTGCTGTGGGTGGCGCCGCTGTTCGTCTACGACCTGGTCCGGCACCGCAGGGTCCCGCGCGCCTGGTGGATCTGGCTCGCGGTGTGTCTTCCGCTGTCGGCGGCCGTGCACCTGCTATGGGGCTCGGCCTGGTGGATGGCCCACGGGCCGGAGATCCTGGGCCTGCGCTGACCGGGCCCCAAGACCGCCGCCAGCACCCGGGGGCGCGGTGGCCACGTTCATCGCCGCGGCCGGGCCGGCCTGACGGCACCATTCTTCCGAGGAGCATCATTCCCATGAACATCACGACCGAGCAGATCTTCACCGAGGCGCGAAGCCAGAACGGCTTCCTCGACGCGCCGGTGCCCGACGCGATGCTGCGTTCCCTCTACGACCTCATGAAATGGGGGCCGACGTCCGTCAACTGCCAGCCGGCGCGCGTCGTCTTCGTGCGTTCGGAAGCGGAGAAGGCCAGGCTCGTGGAATGCGTGAGCCCGGCCAACCAGCCCAAGGTGCGTTCCGCGCCCGTGACGGCGATCATCGGCATGGACATGGCGTTCCACGAGCAGTTGCCCAGGCTGGTGCCGCACGTCGACGCGCGCAGCTGGTTCGCGGGCAACGCGCCCATGATCGAAGCCACGGCGTTTCGCAATTCGTCGATGCAGGCCGCCTACCTGATCATCGCGGCCCGGGCGCTCGGACTGGACTGTGGCCCGATGAGCGGCTTCGATGCCGACCAGGTCGACGCGCAGTTCTGGCCCGGCACGCAGGTCAGGACGAACGTGCTCTGCACGTTGGGCAAGGGCGACCCGTCCAAGGTCCATCCGCGGCTGCCGCGCCTCGCCTTCGACGAGGTCTGCCGGCTCGCCTGAAGGGCAGGCTTCGCCCGGCGCGGGTCTGCTGTCCCGGACCCGCGCGGGCCTCGCGCGGGCCTTGACCTGGGTCAATGGGACGGCCACGGGCTGTCCTCGGCGACGCGGTGTCCGCCGGCCGGCTTGGCGGGTTTCCGCTTCGGGCGCAAGGCGCTGCGATGGACAGCGCGGGCCTGCTCCCGAAATCGCCCCCAATTGGGAGCAATTTCGGGCTGGCGCCAGCGGGCGCGAATCCGGAGCATCGGGCTCAGATGGAAGCTGGGCGGATGGCTCGATATGGATTCGGAACGGTTGGAACTCTCCACCATGCTGCTGCTTGCCGTGCTCGGGGGCATGACCTACGAGGCGGTGGCCCGCGAGCATGGCATGACGCGCACCGGGGTCGAGCGGCGCGTCAAGGCGCTCGTGCTCCGGCTGGTCCGCGAGATCGGCGTCGAGGGCCTCAACGAGAGCCGCGCGGTGTTCGTGCGCACGCTGCGCGCGCACCGGCTGGCCATCGAGTCGGCCCTGCAGCGGTATGGGCCCATGGCGCCGGCCGGGAAGACGGATGCGCCCGTGATCCTCTCGGACGAGGACATCCAGGCCGCCATGCGGCGCGCGCGGCTGCACACGGCGACACCCGAGCGGGACGTGGCCATGGTGTGGATCCTGCTCGCGACCGGAGCGCGGCCCCTCGAGGTCGCGCGCATGCAGGTGCGGGACTACCTGAACGACGATGGCACCGTCAGGCTGCATTCCGAGGTCCGCGCCGAGGTGGCGGTGAACCGCCGCAGCCGCCCCCTGTACTTCACCAGCGTGCCGGCGCGCGAGGCCATCGACGCCTATCTCGCGGTGCGGGCCCCGGGATCCGCCGGGGCCCAGCCGCTGGCTTACCGGGGGCTGGACCCGGTGCAGGCACTCTTCCTGACGCAGGAAGGCGCTGCCTTTCCGATAGAGCGCATTCCGACCGCATCGGGCATGCGCTACCTCTGCGAGGAGATCCACTATGCCTATCGCAAGATCTTCCGGCGGATCGGCATCCCCGGCCTGTCGGCGCAGAACGTGCGCCACACGGTGATGCACCGCCTGGTGCGCCGGGGCGCGGACGAGGAGCAGATCGGCGAGCTGCTGGGGATCCGCGACGTGCGGCCGCCCCGGTGCCCGCGGCCGAGCCTGGAGCAGCTCATGGAGGGGCTGGTCTAGGGGGCGTGCTCGCTGCCCGGCAAGTCCCGGTTGCTCGCGGAGCGTTCACCTACGCCGCGGGGCCCGGCGCCCTGCGGCATGGCAGGAGGGTGGGGTCCGGCCTGCAGGAGTGCCGACGGCGCATGCGGGCAGCGTGACGACTGAGACCAGGATCGGACCGGGGACCGATGGCGGTCGCACCGGGGTGCGATTTGCCATGGCGAGGCGCGGCCGTTCGCACAACGGTCGAACTTTGCGTGAACATGGCAGTCCCACCGTCCCGGGAGTGCATGACGATGCTTCGTTGCGGCAACCAGATACGCCTGACCCGGCGCGAGGCCGAGGTCTTCAAAGAGATCACCGACTTCGAGCCGGCGGACATCCGCACGCTCGCCGATCTCGAGCGCTATGTCGCGCAATGCAAGGGCTACTACCATGGAACGTCGTATGCCACTGCCTTTCTGCACTGGCTCATCGACGGACAGCTCGACGCATGCGTCGGGCGTCCGGATGCGCGCCAGGGCGGCCGCTGAGGCGGTAGCGGCGTCGGCGGCGTCCGGCTGAAGGACGGGGCCTCACATTCCGGCCCGCGGCCATGGCGAACCGGGGGTATCCGGGAGGCGGTCAGCGCGCGCGAATGTCACTTATAGAGGGTGCACTCATAGCGAGTGCGCTTATAGCGAGTGCTCTCATATCGAGTAGCTCCATAGCAAGTGATCCGATAGCGTACGGATCAAAGGAGTGCTATGGAACTGGAATACGACCCCCTCGTGTGCTTTGGGCGCCACCTGGCAGCGACGCGCCGCAACGCCGGGGTGTCGCAGGAGGCGCTGGCCTACGACAGCGGCATGTCGAGGAGCTACCTCAGCGAGATCGAACGAGGCTTGCGCAACGTGGCGCTGCGCAACATCTGCGTGCTTGCAGAGACCTTGAGGGTTCCCCCGTCGGCGCTGCTGGAGTTTGACCGCACACCCTCCGCCGACAAGGCGCGGCGCAGTCCCAAGCAGCGCAGTGGCGCGCGGCTGGGCGACGAGGTGGCCACGAAAGGCGGGAGAACGGGGTTGGAGCGCGGAAAGAAGGGCAGGGCGGGGTGAGTGCGGCGTTTGTTGGCGCGCCAGCCCGCTGTCCAGTCGGGGCCGGGCGAGCGCCGATGCGCCCGTGCGCGCCGCATGGGCGGCGCGCAGGGCGTTCGGTCTCTGGCGGGCGGCGGGCTCAGCCTGCCGCCGATGGCCGCACCGCCGGGGCGGTGTCCTCTGCGGCGAGCGCGTGCGTGCCCGTGTCGGTCTTGTCCGCGGCCTTGCGGGCGCGTTCCCTGAAGGACTTCTCTGCCTGGGCGTAGGCGTCACTCTCCATCAGGCGCCTGACCTGGGGCGCTGCGGGCTCTTCTTCCATTTCCGGCAGGCAGGCCACGGCGACGTTGCGGCCTTGGCCCAGCGTCTCGGCGACCGCCCTCGGGAACGAAATGAACACGGCCCGCAGCAGGCTGCGCACGGCCCTGCCGATGCGGCGGTTGCGTGTCTCGCGGCTTTCATGGAGCCGGATGCAGCGCTGGCAGCACAGGTACAGGCCGCGATGGCGGCGCCGGAGCGTCTCGTCGCGTTCGAGTTCCGTCAGGATCTCCGCGGCGAGGGTCTCATCGCGGCGCACTTCGGGGTAGAACTCCACCCAGATCTTCTCTTCCTGCCGCTCGATGGTTTCGAGCCGGTGACGGGCAGGGGACTTCTCTTGGGGCATGGCTAAGCCTCCCGTGGTTGGTGTTGAACATCGGAGGACGCAGGGCCGCCCGGCGTGGCCGCGGAGGATCGCGAACGGCGCGGCGGCGGCGCCGTGCGTGCAGCGGGCTGCAGGCTTCAGCGCCGGAAACCCGAACGCGCCTGTTCGGCGATCCTCATCCATCGGCTGGCGATCCGTTCAAGGTACGCCAGGTCATCTGGTTCGATGTCGCCCAGCCTGCGCCGCTGGACGATCACGGCCCTCACGAGCCCCGGGTCGTCCTTCGCGAGCTGGACGACCGTGGCTGCGATCTGCCTGCGGTAGCGGTCGATCATGCGATCAGGCCTGGGCCGTGGCAGACTCGGCCTGGTCTTGCCGGGGAGCTTGCGCCGCCGTGCCGGACCAGGGCTTGAACAACATCGGAATCCGGCGGGGGGCCGGGAGCTGCGCGGCGCGCGACCCGGATCCGCCCAACAGCACGCACACGGCGCGCTGGGCTCTCATCACATTCGTGATCATGGTGTCCTCCTTCCATGAAAAAAGGGGGACACCGCTCCCCATGCCGGGGAAACATGTTCCCCGTCTGGGATGCCTCAGCGGGGCCGAGGCGCTTTGCGGCGATACCTGGCGGCACGCCATGAACGCCTGCGCCCTGGCGGGTGCGGCACTCGCTCTGGGCCGCATGGCGCAGCGACCGAAGCCGCTGCCCCATCCGGCACGCAGTGGCGCGCCTCAAGGAGAGGACGCGCCACGGTTCGCGGTCCGGCGCAAGGCCGGACCGGGTCTCTGGTCATTCGCATGACCGGGCCGGACGGATCCGGCGCACTGCAAGGCGAGTAACGATCGCGACGCCAGCGAGGCTGGACTTCATTGGGCCTGCGTGCAGGCCCCGATGAAGGCTGGGTGGACTCGATGCCCACGGGTAGCCATGGCACTATCGGTCCGCTTGGCCGCAGGCCGCAAGCGGGGCGCGGACACGCGCCACGTTTCCGTTCCGAAGGGCACGCGGCAGCAAGCGCTTCGGGGTGGCGACGAGCGACGCACCGTGCGGCGGCCGGGCGGGGGACCCGGACCCGCGGACGGACGGACCCACGGGCCGCCGGGTCCCGCCAGCCCATGCGCCGGTCCTGGAGGGGCTGGCAACGCGCCTGCGCCAGGCCGGGCCGCGGGGCGATACGATGCGCGGGGCCGGGCCCGCCCCGCATTCTTCCACTCCATGTCTCGCGAGCGATATGCCACAGGCGCTGCACTATCCCACCATCGAATTCAACGATCTCGACGCGCTCAAGCGCTCGCTGCTGGTCTGGGACCGCGTGCACCGCATCGTTCCCGGCGGATACGTCCCGCAGGACCCGCCGGAGGTGGCGACGGCGGTGGCCGAAGGGGTCATCCTGAACCTGGCCGTCGATGCCGCGGAGAAGTCGAGCGCGGCCCACCGCTTCCTGGACTTCTACGCGCTGCGGGAGTCCCAGCGGACCCGCCTGGCCTGGCCCGCCGGCTTCTCTTCCGAGGCGTTCACCCGCATCAATCCGGACAAGATCGACGCCAAGCTCCTGCCGCTGTTCGAGCAGCTGGCGCAGCGCCTGACCGCCGACGGCTTCCTCGAGGTGCCCCACGAGCATGCCGGCGGCTACATGTTCTACCTGGCGGCCTCGGTGGCGCAGCGCCGCGCGCTGGAGCTGACCACGGACTCCTCCGACTGCTGGGCCGTCGGGACCTATTTCGCGAACGACGGGGCCTTCACCGAGGCGGTTTCCGACGAGCGTGCCGACGCCTACCTCGCGAACCTGGCGGTCGTCGATCTTCTTCCCAGGGACCTCGCCGAGGTGCCCATCGACACCATCCTGCGCTACCGCGAGGACACGGTGGAGCTCCGGCATGCGTTTCAACGGGAGCTGCAGCAGCTGCAGGCGGAGATCTCCCGCTGCAAGAACAAGCAGCACGCCCGCTACATCGTGGCGGACTTCGTGCGGCGCTTCGAGCGGGCGAAGGCGGAGTACCGGGCGTCGCTGGGCTTCTTCCGGAAGGAGGGCGTATACAGCATCCTGTCCGTGGGGCTGCCCGTCGCGGCTGCCTTCCTCTCGCTCCCGGGGCTCGGGGGCGGCGGTCCGTACACGCCGTTCGGGCTGGGCGTGGGCACGCTGGCGGGCGCCGTGGCGGCCCTCGCGACGCGTGAACTGGTCCGCAAGCCGAAGTCGGTGGGGTCGTACCTGGTCGACGCCGAGCGGCTGACCCGCACGCCGAGCCTGCTGCTGCACCGCAAGTTCGAGGAGTTCATGAACGACTAGGGTCCCGCCGCCCTTGCTTCCGGTCGGCGGGGGCGGAGGGTAGGGGCGCGGCACAGGCGCCGCTAGGCCGGGGCCGGGGCCGGGGGCGGGGGCTGGTCGATGCGTTGCGCGTAGCGAAAGCTCAGGCTTTGCTGCTCTCCCGACACGGCGGCCGTTCCGCTGAGGTCGCGCACGCGGGCCTGGCTGCGGCCGTAGGCCTGGACATGGCCGGCCGTCCCGCCAATGTGCGGAAAGAAGGGGACCTCGCAATGGCCTTGCTCGATGAGCGCGCGGTCCTGGTCGTGCATCGGGAGCACGATCTGGTGCAGCACGTTGGAGAACTGCAGCACGAAGATCAGGTAGGGGCAGTCGGCATGGCCGGGGCGCCGGCGCAGCAGGGCGTACTGGAACTGGTCATTGGGCATCGGGCCCGGAAGAAACTGCTCCAGCAGCCGCAGCGGGCGGTAGGGATAGCTTTCGAAGGTGTGCGCGGGCGCCAGGATCCAGCGTTTCAGGTGATCGCATTCACCCGCCTCGGGCTCGGGCATGACGGCCAGCGCCATCTTGACGAGGCATTTGAAGACGCCCATGGGCACGTAGGGCTGGCGCTCGAGCTGCAGCGTGACGGTGCGCGTCTCCTCGTCCAGGCGGTGGCGCGGGTCCTTCTCTCCGAGGCGGATCGCCAGGTTCCGAGGGCCCCGCGCGTCGATGCGCATCTGGTGGTCGCGGGACTTGAACGAAGGCAGCCCCTTGCCCGTGACGCGCCCGGTGGCGCGCATGGGCAAGGTCCACTTGGCGTAGTCGTCCTCGACCATGCGCGCGAAGTGCCGGTTGCACGCGTCGCACTCCCGGCGGTCGATCAGGGCCTTGTTGCCGATCTGCTCCGGAAACGCATGGGCCTTGTCCCGGAAGGACGTCTCGGGGTCGGTCCTGCCGCAGTAGCGGCACCGCCGCGGCGAGAGATCGCCGCCGAGGTACTGCGGCCTGGACGTGGAGCGCAGGAGGCCATGCGCGATTTCGTCGTAGCGCTCGTCATACCACCGGGCCGCGGCTTCGTTCTCCCTGGTCGCGGCGGAAGCGTCCCCGCTCTCCTCGCGCAGCACGATGGCGGCGGAGTCCGGGTGGCGCGCGAGGTACGTGGCCAGGCATTCGGCGGTGCGCGGCACGAACACGACGTCGGTGAGGCCCGCCGTGGCCGCGAGTTCCTCCAGCAGATCCGGGTCCACGCCGGCGGCGAGCAGCGGTCCCGGCAGCCGGCCGACGCGGATCCGCTCCGTGACCAGGTAGAGCACGTGCCCCTCGAGGTCGCAGCGGTTGTCGCGCTCGAGCAGCCCGAGCGCGTCGGCGTCGCAGAGCCCGTCCAGCAGTTCCCGCAGGGTCTTCTTGCACGGGGCCGCGATGCCCATGTCGATGGCTCCGCGCTGGGCGAGCAGGTAGGAGCAGGTCAGCCACCCGGCGGCCAGCGCCGCGGGCTGCTCCGAGAGCGCGGGCGTGTGGATGCGGCGGGCGGCCGCCATCGGGCGGCCTGGGGCGGGGCTGGGCGATGAAGGCATGGAGCGGAATCCGGGATGCGCCGCGCAGACCAGCTGCTCTTGCACCGTTCCTTCCGGCGCACCCCCTTTTGCGCCTATCGTAGCGCGGCTGTCGTGCTCCGCCGGGATGCGCGGGCCGCGGTGGCGGCGTGTGCCGGTCGCCGGACGCCGCGGACAGCGGGCCTGGCGCCGGGCGGACAGCGACATGGCGCCGATATCGCCTCGATTTCAGCGGCATTCCGGCTTGCGCCGCGCCGCATGGCGGCCGACGATGGGGCAAGCCATCCCTTCGCCCATGGACATCCAGCGGTTCGCCATCGCCGGCAGCGAATTCGATGCGGACGATCCCCGTCTGCAGGAGGCGCTCGCGCTGGCCTACGAGTCGCCGCAGCGGCCGCGGTGCCTGTGCTGTCCCGAAGGGGTGGAGATGTATGTCGCGCGCCACCGACAGTTCGTGCTCAAGCGCATGCCGGGCTCGGGAGGGCGGCACCATCCCGGATGCCCGTCCTACGAGCCCGATGCGCACCAGTCCGGCCTCGGCGAGCTCCTGGGCGAGGCCGTCGTCGAGTCCAGCCCGGGATGCTTCGAACTGCGCGTGAGCTTCCCCTGGAGCCGCGTGGCGGGCCGCGCGGTGCCGCGCGGCGAGGCGCAGGATACCGCCGAGGTGGCCGTCGGGCGGCGGCGCATGACCCTGCGGGCGCTGATGCACTTCCTGTTCCAGAGCGCGGGCTTCAACCGCTGGTCGCCCGCCATGGAGGGCAAGCGCAACCAGGGCGTCCTGCACAAGTACCTGCTGGAGGCCTCCGAGAGCATCACCATCCGGGGCGTGGCGCTGGCCGAGCGGCTGTACGTGCCCGAGCCGTTCTCGGAGAGCGGGCGCGAGGAGGCCGCGCGGCGGCGCAGGGAGAAGCTGGCCGTGCTGCATCCACGCGAGGGGCAGAGCCCCCTCGCGCTCGTGCTCGGTGAATTCAAGGCGTGCGACGCGACGGCGCTCGGCCGCCGGCTCTGGATCAAGCATGCGCCGGATGCCCCCCTGCTGGTGGCGACCCGGACCTGGGAACGCATCGAGCGTGCGTTCGCCCCGTTGTTCGAGGCCTGCGACGCCGACACCGGCAGACGGGTCCACCTCGTCATCGCGGCGCTGATCCGGGCGCGGCGCGAGCACACCTACGAGGTCGACGCGGCGAGCCTGATGCTCACCAGCGAGCAGTGGATTCCCGTGGAGGGCGTGCACGAGCTGGGCCTGCTGCATGCCCTCGTCGCGCAGCGCCGGCGCTTCGTCAAGCCGCTGCGCTACGACGCCCGGACGGCGGCCGCCTTCCCCAATGCGCTGCTGCTGGACGCCGGCGGCCAGCCCCTGCCGCTGCACGTGGTCAGTGCCTTCATGCCGGCGAAGGACCGCGCGACGAAGGAGAAGATGGCGCAGGCCGCGGGTGCGTGGATCTGGCGCCTCGACGAGCCCATGCCCGCGTTGCCAGAGGCGCGTTTGGCGCCGCCGGGGGGCGGCATGCGGGCGCTGCGCGGGGCGGGGCCGTGAACGGAGGGCAGGCGGGCCGGACGGCCTGGGTCCATGGGCCTACTTGCGCGGGAGCATGCCGGAGACGATCAGCGTCAGCGCGGCGCGCAGGTCGCGCAGCCCGCGCGCCATGCTGGGATGCGGGTGGGAGCGCAGCCACAGGTCCAGCTCTCCGTAGAACACGGAGCGCACGACGCGCGTCGCGAGCATCGGGTCCACGGTGCTGGCGAGCTCGCCCGAACGGATCGCGGCCTCGAACAGGTTGCTGAGCTCCCGCTGCACGATCTCCTTGCGCCGGTCCACGCTCACGCTTTGCGGCGTCGGGCCGATGTCCGCGTTGCCGCGCTCATGCAGCTTCAGCAGGCCGATCGGGGCCTCGGTGCTGAAGAAGCGCAGGAAGGGCTCGTACCAGCGCAGCAGCCGGTCGATCAGCGGGCCGGGCTTCTTGACCGCCGCCGAGGATTCGGCGAGGACGTCGTCCATGTCCTCGTTGAACACGAGAAACAGCAGATCGCGCTTGTCCTGCGCGTAGAGGAAGACCGTCGCGTGCGAGACCTCCGCGAGCTGGGCGATCTCCCGCGTGGTCGCGCCGTCGAAGCCCTTCGAGATGAACACGCTGCGCGCCGCGGTCTTGATGCGATGCAGCTTGTCCTGCTTGTGGCGTTCGCGCAGCCCGGCGGGCTTGTGGGGCTGCGGCTTGACGCCCGGCGCCTTTGCGCCGCGACGCTGTGCCTTTGCCGGTGACCTGGAGGGAGCGGGATTGGAGGAAGCCATGTTCTGTGGTGGAGCCGGCCGGGTGGGGCCATGACTGGGGTGGGAAAACGGTCCAAGGGGCCTGGGCCGGCAAGGCCCGCCGGCCGCGGGCGGTGGCGACCCCTCTAGGCGATCGCCCGCTCGCGCGCGCGGTCCTCGCCGAAGAGGTCGAAGACCACGCCGCGCAGCCACTGGTTGACGGGGGAGCGGTGCACCTTCGCATGCCAGAAGGCATTGATCGAGATCTCGGGCAGGGCCACGGGATGCGGCCGGGACGTCAGGCCGAACGGCTCGGCGAGCCGGTCGGCGAGCTTGTCCGGCACGGTGGCGATCAGGTCGGTGCGCTGCAGGATGTGGCCGACGCTCACGAAATGGGGGATGGTCAGGCGCGTGGTGCGGTCGACGCCGGCCCGGCGGATCAGCTCGTCCACCGTGCCGTGGCCGGTCCCTGCCGAGACGATCACGAGGTGCTGGGCGGCCTTGATGTCGGCCAGCGACAGCCGCTTCCGGTCCAGTGCGTGGCCCTGGCGGAACAGGCAGACATAGTGCTGCCGGAACAGCCGCCGCTGGAAGAAGCCCGCCTTGAGCTGGGGCAGGAGACCGATGGCGAGATCCACCTTCCCGGACTCCATGTCGTCGCGCAGGTTGACGGCGGTGTTGCGTACCGTGTTCAGTGTGGCGCCCGGCGCTTCGCGGGTCAGGCGCTCCACCAGCGCGGGAAGGAAGACGATCTCGCCGATGTCGGTCATCCCGATCGTGACCGGACGGTTCAGCTTCGCCGGGTCGAAGTCATTCTGCTGGTTGATGCCGCTGTGGATCATCGCCAGGGCGTAGCCGACCGGCTCGGCCAACTGCTCGGCGAAGGGCGTGGGGACCATCCCGGAGGAAGTGCGCAGGAACAGTTCGTCCCCGAACAGCCGGCGCAGCTTGGCCAGGGAGTTGCTGACGGCGGGCTGGGTGAGGTTGAGGTTGTCCGCGACCTTGGAGACCCGCCGCTCCACCATGAGCTGGTGAAACAGCACCAGCTGGTTCAGGTCGATGTCAGAGAGCTCCAAGGGATGTCCTCTCCACCGGGGTCGTGATGGACGCGGGCCTGCGCGCGGGCCGCGCGGCGCAACCCGTCCCGGCCCGCGTTCCGGCAGCCCCATGCTTCGGGCCGCCACTGTTTCTGCTGCTCAAGATGCTGTCTCCGTTGTGGACCCCAGGGGCCCTTATCACATGAACTGACTAGGATTATAAATAACCATGCTCATGTAAAGGATGAATCGGGCTGGGCGGAAGTTTTTGCGGCGTGCGCATCGGGGCGCAGGGCAGGGCGGGGCCGGCGGGGCCGGACAACGCAGAGTGATGGCGCGCAAAGGGCCTGGATGCGCGCAGCGGCGCGGGCTGGCGCGGGACGGCGGGTGGCCTTGCATCGCCCTGCGGCGGGGAGAGCCGGTGCCGCGCAGGCGGGTTCCGGGGGCGGAAGCGGGGCAACATCATTCGGAGTGATGTTGCACATTCAAGCGATTCTATTGGCTGATCTGCTGCGGGAGTCAATCATGGCGTTTGTTCGGTGCATAACAAAAAGCCAGCCCCACGCAGCATGGAAGTCCTCGTTCAGCCCCTCAATCGTGTCGTCCAGGTCGAGCCTGGGGCGAACCTCCTCGACGCCTTGCGCGCCGCGCAGGTGCCGATGTCGTACTCCTGCCTGGCGGGGCGGTGCGGCACGTGCCGCTGCCGCGTGATCGACGGCGAGGTAATGGACAACGGGCGGGAGCAGCAGTTCCCGCTGGACGCGGGCGAGACCTACGTGCTCGCATGCCAGACCCACATCACCGGATCCTGCACGATCGAGATTCCCGAGCCCGACGAGATCGTGGTCCATCCGGCGCGCATCGTCAAGGCGACGGTGAGCGCGGTGGAGGACCTGACGCACGACATCAAGCGTCTCGTGCTCAAGCCGGCCAAGCCGATCGAGTTCTCGGCGGGCCAGTACGTCCAGCTGCAGTTCACCCCGGAGCACGCCCGTCCATACTCGATGGCGGGCACCGCCGGCGACGAGATGTTCGAGTTCCACGTGCGGCTCGTGCCCGACGGGCGCGTCACGGGCTACATCGCCGGCGACCTCAAGGTGGGCGACGCGGTGAAGGTCAGCGGCCCGCTGGGGTCTGCCTACCTGCGCCGCAAGCACGATGGCCCCATGCTCTGCGTCGCCGGAGGGACGGGGCTCGCGCCGATCCTGTCCATCGTCCGCAGCGCCGTCGCCGCCGGCATGGCCAACCCGATCCATCTGTATGCGTGGCGGTGGGATTGATCGCCGGCCTCGTGCTGGGCTACCTCATCGAACGCCTGTTCATGCGGCGGCTCTACAAGCGGGACCACCTGGAACAGGTCCTGGCGACCTTCGGGCTCGTGCTCTGCTTCGAATCGGGCGCGAAGTTCCTGTGGGGACCCTCGGGCCGGTCGGTGCCCCTGCCGGGCTGGCTGTCCGGCGAGGTGTCCCTGGGCGGTGTCGCGTTGCCCGAATTCAGGCTCTTCGTGGTGGTGGCGGGGCTGCTCGTCGCTGCGCTGCTCTGGCTGCTGATCGCCCGGACGCGCGCGGGCATGCTGGTGCGCGCGGCAGCGAGCGACGAGTGGATGGCCAGGGCGCTCGGCGTGCGGACCCGGCTCGTCTACGCGGCGGTCTTCGCCGCCGGGGCGATGCTCGCGGCGCTGGCGGGCGTGCTGGTCGCGCCGGTCACGGGCGTCTCCACCACGATGGGAAGCTCCATCGTGATCATTGCGTTCGTCGTGATCATCGTCGGCGGCGTGGGCTCGATCCGGGGGGCGTTCGTGGCCTCGCTGCTGATCGGCGTCATCGACACCATGGGCCGCGCGTATGTGCCCGCATTGCTCGCGCAGGTCGCGTCGCAATCGGCCGCGTCGGCCGCCGGGCCCGCCCTCACCTCCGTGCTGATCTACCTCCTGATGGCCGTGGTCCTGCTGGTCAAGCCGCAGGGGCTGTTCCCGGCCGCCCGGCGCTAGCCCCAAGGCGCCATTTCCGTTACCCACAAGGATTGCGTTGATGCTGATCGATACTTCTTCCGTCGCCACTGCGGACTCCCGCGCTTCCGGACAGGTGGCGGCCCGGCATGGCAGGCGGCCGCGCGTGCCGTGGTCGGACGAGGCGCTCGCGACCGCGCTGCTGCTGGGCTTCGCCGTCGCGTGGCCGGTCCTCGCCTACGCCGGCTTGGGGTTCTGGGCCGAGGTCGCCAACCGGATCCTGGTGCTGGCGCTTGCCGCGGCCAGCCTGAACCTGCTCATCGGCGTCGCGGGGCTGCACAGCCTGGGGCACGCAATGTTCTTCAGCATCGGCGCGTACTGCGTCGGTATCCCGGCGTACTACGGCATCGACAATGGATACGCCCACCTCGCGCTGGGCATTGTGGCGAGCGCGCTGGCCGGCGCGGCCATCGGCGTGCTCGCACTGCGGACGCGGGGGGCCCACTTCATCATGCTGACGCTCGCGTTCGGACAGATGGCGTACTTCACGCTCATGAGCCTGCGCGAGTTCGGGGGCGACGACGGGCTCACGATCACCGGGTCGAGCGTGTTCTCCGGGGGGCTGGACCTGGGCAGCCGGCCCGTCCTGTACTTCGCCTCCCTGGGCGCCCTGGCGCTCGCCTCGCTCGGGTTCGTGCGCATCAAGGGTTCGCGCTTCGGCTTGGTCCTGGCGGCCGCGAACCAGAGCGAGCAGCGCGTGGAGGCGTCGGGCTTCAGTGTCGATCGCTACCGGCTGGCGGCTTTCGTGCTCGCCGCGGCGGTCTGCGGCTTGGCCGGGTTCCTGAACGCCAACCTCACCAGCTTCGTGACGCCCGACCTCACGAGCTGGAAGCTGTCCGCGGCGCTCATGTTCATGGTCGTGCTCGGCGGCAGCGGGACGGCCTGCGGCCCGGTCCTGGGGGCGGCCGCGTTCGTGCTCATCGAGCAGCTGCTGGGCAGCAAGACTGCCTACTGGGAGTTCTGGTTCGGAGCCTTCCTGATCGTCGCGGTGAGCGGCGGGCGCCGGGGGCTGGCCAGCCTGCTGCTGGGAACCAAGGGAGGTTCGGCATGAGCGCCGCCGTCGCACCGGTGCTGGCCATGGACGGGCTGTTCAAGGCCTTCGGTGGCGTCGTCGCCACCCGGGACGTGTCGCTGGACATCCGCAAGGGCGAGATCCATGCCCTGATCGGCCCCAACGGGGCGGGCAAGACGACGCTGATCAGCCAGCTGTTCGGGGCCCTGCGGCCGGACCGCGGGCGCATCCTTCTTCACGATCAGGACATCACGGGCCTGTCTCCGGCGCAGCGGGCCCGCAGGGGCATCTCGCGGTCCTTCCAGATCACGGCGCTGGCCCGGAGCATGTCCGTGCTGCAGAACGCCGTGCTGGCGATCCTGGCCCAGGACGGGCACGCCTTCAGCTTCTGGCGCTCGATCCAGCGCGACGCCCCGCTGCAAGCGCGCGCGCATGAACTGCTGCGCAGCGTGGGCATGCACGGCAGGGCAGGGGCGCTGGTCGAGAGCCTGAGTCATGGCGAGCAGCGCCTGCTCGAGTTCGCGCTGGCCATGGCCGGCGACCCCGCGATCGTGCTGCTCGACGAGCCCATGGCCGGGCTGGGGCACGAGGAAGGACTGGAGATGACCCAGCACTTGGCACGCCTGAAAGGCAAGACCACCATCATCCTGGTGGAGCACGACATGGATGCGGTCTTCGGGCTGGCTGACCGGGTCACGGTCCTGGTGGGCGGCACGGTGCTGGCCACCGGCACGCCCGCGGAGATCCGCGCCAACCCGGATGTTCGCAACGCCTACCTGGGGGATGATCTATGACGCTCAGCGTTCAACGTCTCTCGGGCGGCTACGGCGCCAACCGCGTGCTCTTCGACGTGGACCTGTCCATCGGAGAGGGCGAGGTGGTGTGCCTCATGGGCCGCAACGGCATGGGAAAGACGACCACGGTGCACAGCATCCTGGGGCTGCTTCCGAAGAAGGGCGGGAACGTCACGTTCCAGGGCGTCGACATCACCGGCCTGGCGGCCGACCAGATCGCGCGGCTGGGCGTGGGCCTCGTGCCCGAGGGACGGCACATCTTTCCCAACCTGTCCCTGCACGAGAACCTCATGGCGACGGCGGCCAGCCGGACCGCGGGGGCCGCGCCATGGACTGTGGATCGCGTCTACGAGATCTTCCCGAAGCTGCACGAGCGCCGCCTTGCCGCCGGAAACTTGCTGTCGGGCGGTGAGCAGCAGATGCTGGCCATCGGACGCGCGCTGATGACGAATCCCCGCCTGCTCATCCTGGACGAAGCCACCGAAGGGCTGGCGCCCTTGATCCGGGAGCAGATCTGGCGGTGCCTGGCCGATCTGCGCCGCACGGGCCTGGCGATCCTCATCGTCGACAAGCACCTCAAGAAGCTCGTGCATCTGGCGGACCGCTTCTACGTCATGGAGCGCGGCCGCATCAAATGGACGGGGACCGCCAAGGACGTCGAGTCCGACCTGGAAAGGATCTCGGGGCTCATGGCCGTGTGACCCGCGCCGTGGCGCCGGCCCATCCCCATCCCCATCCGCTTTGCTTGTTCCATCAAAGGAGACGATGAAATGAAGATACTGGGCATTTTTCTGGCGCTGGCTGCCGCCATGGCCGCTCCGGCCGGCGCGCAGACGCCGCCGATCAAGATCGGGGTCGTGACGACGCTGACCGGCGGCGGCGCGGTCATCGGCCGGGACGTGGTCGATGCGGTCAACCTGGGGGTCGAGCACATCGGCGGCAGCATGGGTGGGCGCAAGGTCGAGATCGTCTACGAGGACGACGGGCTCAAGCCCGAGCTGGGGCGCCAGAAGACGCAGAAGCTGATCCAGCAGGACGGCGTCGACGTGCTGGGCGGTTACATCTGGAGCAACGTGCTGCTGGCCTCGCGCAAGCCGATCGTCGATGCCGGCAAGGTCGTGGTCAGCGTCAATGCCGGCCCGTCGGACATCGCGGGCAAGCTGTGCTACGAGAACTTCATCGCGATGCACGCGCAGAACGACGTGCTGCCGATGGCGGTGGGCAAGCTCATGAACCTGCGCGGCGCCAAGAAGCTGTACTTCATGGCCCCGAACTACACCGCGGGCAAGGACTTCCTCCAGGCCGTGCGGCGCGTGTACACGGGCGAGGTGGTCGGTGCGGACATGACCCGGTGGGGCGACGATCCGCAGCTCGACTTTTCCGCGGAGCTGAGCAAGGTGAGGGCGTCCGGCGCCGATGCTTTGTTCGCCTTCTACCCGGGTGCCGCGGGCGCTGCCTTCGCGCGGCAGTTCGACCAGTCGGGCCTGGCCGGCAAGACCAAGCTCTTCACGGCCTTCACGCTGGACCAGCTCAACCTGCCGAGCCTGCAGGCCGCGGGCGTGAAGGGCGTGCTTGGCTCGGAAACAGCCGACTTCTGGGCGGCGGACCTGGACAACGCCGAGAACAAGCGCTTCGTCAAGGAATTCAATGCCAAGTACGGCCGCCTGCCGTCGAACTACGCCGCGACGTCCTACGACATGGTCACGCAGCTGAAGGCCGCCGTGGACGAACTGGGCGGCAACACCAAGGAAGCCGCGAAGCTGAGCGCGGCGCTGCGCAAGGCGGCCTACCGGTCCGTTCGCGGGGTCCAGTACCGGATCGGAAAGAACGGCTTCCCGGTCGACCGGTTCGTCGCGGTCGAAGTCGATGGAAGCGGACCCGTCTGGAGCCTCAAGTCCAAGGAGGTCGTGCTCGAGGGCACGGCCGATCCGCACCTGGCGGCTTGTCCGCTGTAGGCGAGAGGCGGCCGTGCCCGGTCGGGTGGCGCCGCCGCGCGGCGCGCCCCCGCAAGGGCCGCCCGTGTCCACCCCGTTTGTTCAGAAAGAGGATCCGAGCCACCATGTCGCAGTCAACTTCGCTGCCGAATCACGAGATGGGCGCCCGCAGCTACGGCCTGCACATTGCCGGCGAGGCCGTCGCGGCCGAGCCGGGACGTACCTTCGAGTCCTTCAACCCCACGACCGGGCGGCGCTGGGGCGACTTCGCCATCGCCGGCGCCGACCAGGTGGACCGGGCGGTGACGGCGGCCGCCAAGGCATTCCGCGGCCCCTGGTCCCGCATGTCCGCGACCGAGCGCGGCCGGCTGCTGATGCGCTGGGGCGACGCGATCGCGGAGAACGCGATGCACATCGGCGCGCTCGAGGCGACGCAGAACGGCAAGCTGGCCTCGGAGATGCAGACCCAGGCGCGCATCGTGCGCGACTGGCTCTGCTACTTCGGCGGCATGGCCGACAAGATCGAGGGCGCGGTCATTCCGGTCGCGCAGACGTCGGTGCTCAACTACACGCTCAAGGAGCCCCTGGGCGTGGTGGCCGTCATCGTGCCCTGGAACTCTCCGACGCTGCTGATGATCGAGTCGGCCGCGCCCGCGCTCGCCGCGGGCAACACCATCGTCGTCAAGCCCAGCGAGGTGACGTCGGCCTCGGCGATCGAGATCGCCCGGCTGGCGGAAAGCGTCGGCATCCCCCCCGGCGTCCTCAACGTCGTGACGGGGCTGAGGGAAACCGGGGAGGCGCTCGTCGGACACCCGCAGGTCCGCAAGATCTCCTTCATCGGCAGCACGGACGTGGGACGGGCCATCGCCGCCGAGGCGGGCAGGAAGCTCGTCCCGTGCACGCTCGAGCTGGGCGGCAAGAGCCCGAACATCGTCTTCGAGGACGCCGACATCGACCGCGCGGAAATCGGGGTGCTGGCCGGGATCTTCGCGGCGGCGGGCCAGACCTGCGTGGCGGGCTCGCGCGCCTACATCCACCGCCGCATCTACGACGAACTGGTCTCCCGCCTGGTGCGGCGGGCGGGCCGGATCGCGGTCGGCGACCCGCTGGCGCAGGCCACCCAGATGGGGCCCGTCGCGAGCAAGGCCCAGCTGGACAAGGACCAGGCCATCGTGCGCGAGGCCGTGGCCGCAGGGGCCAGCGTGCTCTGCGGGGGCGAACGCCTGGCGGTGCCAGGCTTCGACGGCGGCTACTTCTTCGCGCCCACGATCCTGGGCGGGGCGGATGCGGCCAATCCGGTGATCTGCAAGGAGGTCTTCGGGCCGGTCCTCGCGGTCATGCCCTTCGAAGACGACGACGAGGTCCTCGCCCTGGCCAACGATTCGGAGTTCGGGCTGGCCGCGGGGGTGTGGACCAAGGACTTCCGGCGCGCGCACCTGATGGCGCGGCGGCTCGAGGCGGGAACGGTCTGGCTCAACACCTACCACACGCTGGCCTTCAATTCGCCCTTCGGCGGCTACAAGTCCAGCGGAATCGGGCGCGTCAACGGCACCGAGGCCGTGAACCACTACCTGCAGACCAAGAGCGTCTGGTGCGAGCTCGGCGACGAGGTGCGCGACCCGTTCGCCTTCAAGGCCTAGGCACCCTCCCGGCCGCACAGCCACAGATCCATCGCATAGGAGCCACGATGAGAGGTGTCGTATTTCCCGGGAACCGCAAGATCGAGTACCTCGAGGTGCCGGACCCGACGCCCGGGCCGCTGGACGTCGTCATCGAGATGAAGGCGTCCGGCATGTGCGGCACCGACCTGCAGAACTACCGCAGGCCGCTGGACCAGCCTGCCTACATGCCATCGCTGATCGGCCGCCCGCCCATCGCCGGCCACGAGCCCGCGGGCATCGTCTGCGCGGTCGGTTCGGCCGTGCCGGCGCAGCTCGCGCGGGTCGGGCAGCGGGTCATGGTGCACCACTACCAGGGCTGCAACGCCTGCGCGCACTGCCGCACCGGCTGGCAGCAGCTGTGCCGCAACGTCCAGCCGATGGTGCGCGTGTACGGCAACAACGACGACGGCGGCCACGCGCCCTACCTGAAGGTGCCGGCGAACACCGTGGTCACGCTGCCGGATTCGCTGAGCTTCGAGGCCGGCGCGGCGATCGCCTGCGGAACCGGCACCGCCTACCAGGCGCTGCGGCGCATGCACCTGTCCGCGGCAGACACCATCGCCATCTTCGGGCAGGGGCCCGTCGGCCTGTCGGCCACGCAGTTCGCGCGGGCCATGAATGCGCGCGTCATCGCCATCGACACGAACGAGCAGCGGCTCGAGCACGCACGCCGACTGGGCGCCGACGTGGCCTTCGCCCCGTCGGGCGACGGCGATGTCGCAGAAGCCATCCTGGAGCTGACCGGCGGGCAGGGCGTCGACAAGTCGCTGGAGACCTCGGGGGCGGCATCCGCGCGCAGCGCGGCCATCCGTGCGGCCAAGACCTGGGGGACCTGCTGCTTCGTCGGCGAGGGCGGCGAGGTGCGCATCAACGTCAGTCCGGAGCTGCTGCGCCGCCAGATGACGGTCATGGGGTCGTGGACGTTCTCGACGACCGGCCAGGCCGAGTGCGCCGCCTTCGTCGCCGCCAAGGGGCTCGACGTCGGCCAGCTGTACACCCACCGCTGGACGCTGGACCGGGCCGAGGAGGCCTACCGGCTGTTCGACCAGGGCGTGGGCGGCAAGGGCGTGTTCCTGCTCTGATGGCGGCGGGGCGCCGGTACCGGGGGCGTATGCGGGCCACGGCCCGGCGCACGGGCCCGTCCGGTCGCCGGCATGCGCGCCGACGCGACGCGGTCCCGGCTCAGGCCTCCAGCGGCCGCTCGCTGAAGCGCATCGAGAAGTCGACGGCCGTCACGTCCTTGATCAGCGCGCCCACGGAGATGCGGTCGACGCCGGTCTCCGCGTAGGCCCGCAGCGTCTCGAAGGTGACGCCGCCGGAGACCTCCAGGCTGCAGCGGCCCTGGGCCAGCCGCACCGCTTCACGGACGGTCTCCAGGGGCATGTTGTCCAGCAGCACCATGTCCACGCCCGCGTCGAGCGCTTCCTGCAACTGCCGCAGCGTCTCGACCTCCACCTGGATGAAGGCCACGCGGCCCTTGAGCGCCTGCGCCGCGCGGAACGCGGCCGTCAGGCCGCCCGCTGCCGCGATGTGGTTCTCCTTGATCAGGACGGCGTCGTACAGGCCCATCCGGTGGTTCTGGCCGCCGCCGCAGCGCACGGCGTACTTTTGCGCGGCGCGCAGGCCGGGGATGGTCTTGCGCGTATCTAGGACGGCCGCGCGCGTGCCTTCGACCACCTTGACATAGCGGGCGGTCTTGGTCGCCACGCCGCTGAGCGTCTGCAGGAAATTCAGGCAGGTGCGCTCCGCGGTGAGGAGCTCGCGCGCCACGCCTTCGATCACCACGACGGCCTGCCCGGGCACGCAGGTGCCGCCATCGGGTACGCGCCAGTCGGCCCGCGCCGTCGGCGCCAGGCGGTGCAGTATCTCCTCGACCCAGGGCCGGCCGCAGACGACCGCCGCCTGGCGGCACGTGATGGTGGCCGTGGCGCGGGCGGTCGCCGGGACCAGTTCCGCGGTCAGGTCTCCCGGGCCGACATCCTCGTCCAAGGCACGCTCGACGTCCTGGTGCACCTGCTTCAGAAACTCTCTCTCACTCACGTTCAATCCTTTTTGTTCATCCTGGGGAGGCCGCGTCCCGGCGCGGCCGTGCCGCCTGTGCTTGCGTGGGCCGGCGGAGCGCCAGCCACCGGGGCCACCGGCGCCGGAGCATGGCTTGCGGCCTCACCTCGCTCATGCGCGCGACTGGAGGAGACGTTTGCCCGTCGGCCGAACCGGTGCGCACGCACGCACACGCACCGCCATGCGTACACATCGAGTCCGAGTTTACAAAATTATTAGAGACCAAATGATTCTAGGGAAACCCCGTAGGGAAAACCGTTGCCTGGATCAACGCGTGCACCTAGAATTATTAGGCAACTAACAAAACGAGGCATCGCCAGCGGTGCCAGTACTCCCCACCATGAAGCCCTCTGAAAACCCGGCGCCAATCTGGTCAGACTCGCTGCTTCTCGGGCATGCCGCGATCGATGGCGAGCACGAGCAGCTGGCCGAGCTGATCGAGCGCATGCGGCGCGCCGCCGCGCCGGAGATGGCGCAGGCGCTGGATGCGGTGCTCCAGCATGCGGCCTCACATTTCGCGGCCGAGAACGAGCTCATGCGCGCGACGGCGTTTCCGCCGCGCGACTGCCACATCAGCGAGCACGAAGCGGTGCTTTCCACGCTGCGCGGCGTGCGCGCACGCCTGGAGCGTGGGGAGTTCAAGGTGGCCCGCCGGGTGGCGGACGAGCTGGCGGCCTGGCTTCCGCCCCACGTCCAGCACCTCGACTCGGCACTTACCCATTGGCTCTGCAAGCTGCAGCACGGCGCCAAGCCCGTGGTGTTGCGCGTGGGCCGAAAGCCCGAGGCCGCCTTGGCCTGCTAGTTCCACCCCTGAATCAACCACCACTAGAGATGAGATGACATCATGATGACTCACGAAGAAAACGAACTGCTTTGTCGCGTCGAAGGCGACGCCCCGATGGGACGCCTGATGCGCCGCCACTGGACGCCGATCTGCCTGGTGGAAGAGGTGAGCGAACCCGACGGTACGCCGGTGAAGGCGCGGGCGTTCGGCGAGGACCTCGTGGTCTTCCGGGACAGCGAAGGCCGGATCGGGGTCATGGATGAGTACTGCCCCCACCGTCGTGCGTCGCTGGTCTACGGCCGCAACGAGGAGGGAGGGCTTCGCTGCCTCTACCACGGCTGGAAGATGGACGTCGACGGGAACGTGCTGGAGATGGCTTCCGAGCCGGCTTCGAGCGGCATGGTCGACAAGGTCAAGCACACCGCGTACCCCACCAAGGAATGGGCTGGCATGGTGTGGGCCTACATGGGGCCCAAGGAGACCATGCCCGAATTCCAGCCGCCGCCGTGGGCGCCGACGGCGGACACGCGGGTGAGCATCGCGAAAGTGCTGCTGCCGTGCAACTGGGCGCAGATTCTCGAGGGCGCCATCGACTCGGCCCACAGCTCCAGCCTCCATTCCTCCGACATGGTTCCGGCCCGGGTCGATGGCGCGAAGGCCACCGACAAGACCTGGCTGCGCCCCTCGACCGACAAGGCCCCGCGCATGCAGGTGCAGCGCACCGGCTATGGCTTCCGCTATGCCGCGCTGCGCCGTCCGATCACGAACGCCGCGGAGAACGACTACGTGCGCTCGACGGTCTTCGTGGCCCCGGCCACGGCCCTGATCCCGCCCAACAACCTCTACAACGTGGCCAACGTCAACGTGCCGATGGACGACACGAACACGGCGTTCTATTTCATCGCATGGGGTCACCCGTCGCAGACGCCGGAGACCGAAACCTGGCGCAAGTTCCTGCGTCAGACGGTGGGTGTCGACCTGGACCAGAACTACCGTCCCCTGCGCAACGAGGCGAACAAGTTCTGGCAGGACCGCAACGCCATGAAGGCCGGCAACTTCACAGGCATCACAGGCTTCCCGAACCAGGATGTCGCGATGTGGCTGACCATGGGGGCCATCGCCGACCGCACCCATGACCGCCTGGGCGCCAGCGACCTGGCGATCGTGGAGTTCCGCAAGCAGATGCTCGAGGCCGTGCAGGCCTTCGATCAAGGCGCGCCAGCGATCGGCACCGGCGCCGAAGCGGCCACGCCGGCCGTCTGTTCCTTCCAGGCCATCGTCCCCAAGACGACCGACTGGCGCACCTACGAGGCCCGCTACGTCTGGCTGGACAGCGAAGACCGCCCCGAGTTCGAACCCTCCTATTCCGTGAAGTCCTGATCCCGTGAGCAAACTCCAACTTTCCGTCGCCATGGGCGACTACGACCGCACCCGTGCGCTGTTCGACGGCCGCGTCCAGATCGACGGCGTCGATCCCGTGTACATGCTCCTCAATCCCGAGGAGATGTTCTTCCGGGCGATGCGCAGCGTCGATTTCGACATCACGGAACTCTCGTTCTCCAGCTACTTGGTGAAGCACTCGCGCGGCGAGTGCCCCTACATCGCGCTGCCGGTCTTTCTCTCGCGGGCGTTCCGGCACACGTCCATCTATGTGCGCAAGGACCGCATCCGCGAGCCGGCCGACCTGAAGGGCAAGCGCATCGGCCTGCCCGAGTACCAGCTCACCGCCAACGTCTGGGCGCGCGCGATCCTGCAGGACGACTACGGCGTGCGCCCCTCCGACGTGACCTGGGTGCGCGGGGGCATCGAGACGCCGGGACGGCCCGAGAAGGTCAAGCTGCAGCTGCCGGAAGACGTCCGGATCGAGCAGGCGCCCGAGGGGGCCACGATCTCCCAGATGCTCGATCGCGGCGAGATCGACGGCTTCATGGCGCCGCGCCCGCCGAGCCGGTCGGCGCTCGCCAATCCGAACATCGGCTGGCTGTTCGACGACCCGACCGCGGTGGCCAAGGACTACTACCGGCGTACGGGCGTGTTCCCGATCATGCACGTTGCGGCCGTCAGGAAGGAGCTCGCTGCCAAGCACCCCTGGCTTCCCGCCGCGCTCGTCAAGGCCTTCACCCAGTCCAAGGCCGCCGCGCTGGAGCTGCTGTCGGACACCTCGGCCACCAAGGTCACGCTGCCCTTCGTCGAGGAGCAGTTGCAGGCCGCCCGCGAGGCGATGGGGGACGACTTCTGGTCGTACGGCGTAGCGGCCTCGGCCAGGACGCTGGAGACCTTCGTGCGGACCCACTATGAGCAGGGACTGTCGTCGCGCCACGTGTCGGTCAGCGAGCTCTTCCACCCCGCGACCTACGAGACCTACAGCATCTGATTCCGCATCACTCACAACTGGAGACATCCCCCATGAAGCACAAGATCCCCGCCTGGCTGGTCGGCTTGGCCTGTATCGCCCAACTCGCGTTCGGCTCCCTGGCCCATGCCCAGGCCTATCCGAGCCGCGCCATCAAGCTGGTCGTTCCCTATGCCGCTGGCGGCCTTCCCGACACAGTGGCGCGCATCCTCGCCAAGTCGCTGGGCGACACGCTGGGACAGGCGGTCTATGTCGACAACCGGCCCGGCGCGGGTGGCTCGGTCGCCGCCTCCACGATCCTGCAGTCCCCGGCTGACGGCTACACGCTGCTGGTGACCGACGGGCCGATGCTGTCGATCACGCCGTTGATCAACAAGAAGATCACCTACGACGCGGCCAACGACTTCGTGCCGATCTCCCTGGTGGGCAAGGCCCCGCTGTTCCTCGCCGTCAACGCGAACGTCAAGGCGAACACGCTGGAGGAGCTCGTCGCGCTGGCCAAGGCGAAGCCGGGGGGCCTCAACTACGGCTCCGCAGGCAACGGCAGCATCCACCACCTGACGATGGAGGCGATGAATGCGAGCCTGGGCATCTCGATGACGCACATTCCGTTCAGGGGCAGCGCCGTCTCGGTCCCCGCCATGATCGGCGGGCAGGTGGACATGGTGTTTGCCTCGCCGCCGTCGCTCATGGGCTTCGTCAAGTCGGGCCAGGCCCGCCTGCTGGCCACCAACTCGACGACGCGTTCTCCGCTGGCTCCGCAGATGCCCGCGCTCGCGGAAAAGATCCCCGGCTTCGATTTCGCGTTCACGGTCGCGGTGCTGGCCAAGACCGGTACGCCGAAGCAGGTCATCTCCAAGATCAATGCCGAGATCAACAAGATCGTGAAGGTCCCCGAGGTCATCGAGCAGCTGCGCACCGCGGGCGTCGATCCGGTGGGCGGATCGCCCGAACAGCTCGCGCGGGCGCTGAGCGCCGAGAAGGCCCAGGTGACCGACGCCGCCGCGCGTGCCCAGCTGAAGGCCGAGTAGTCCCGCGCGCCATGACGGTCACCCCACCCCCAACCCATTCCGACACGCAGATGCCGCTGCGCGTGGCGCGGATCCTCGACGTTGCGCGCGACATCCGCAGCTTCGAGCTGGTACAACCCGATGCCAGCGCGCTGCCGCCGTTCACGCCGGGATCGCACGTCAAGGTCCAGGCCCCCAATGGCATGCTGCGCAAGTATTCGCTGTGCAACGATCCCGCGGAGCGCCACCGCTACGTCATCGCCGTCAAGCGTGATCCCGCGGGGCAGGGCGGCTCGCTCTCCATGCATGAGGAGCTGCATGAGGGGGACACGCTGCCCACGTCGCTGCCGTCGAACGCCTTCCCGCTGGTCGAGAACGCCAAGGGCTATCTCTTCATCGCAGGCGGCATCGGCATCACGCCGATCCTGTCCATGATCCGGTCGTTCGGCGAGCTGCCGCCGGCGCCGTGGAAGCTCATCTACCTGACGCGCTTTCCCGAGACCGCGGCCTTCCGCGAGGAGCTCGGCGCCGCCGAGCTCAAGAGCCGCGTGCGGATCCACCACAGCCACGGGGACCCCGCGCGCGCCTTCGACCTCTGGCCGGTGCTGGAGAAGCCCAACACGGCCCACGTGTACTGCTGCGGCCCGCGCGCGCTGATGGAGGCGGTGCGCGACATGACCGGCCACTGGTCGCCGGCCAACGTGCATTTCGAGAGCTTCAACGAGGGCGGGGGCGTGCGGCCCGACGACAAGCCCTTCATGGTGAAGCTGGCCAGCACGGGCGCGGTGTTCGAGGTGCCCGTCGGCAAGTCCATCCTGTCGGTCCTCCACGAGCACGGCTGCAACGCGGCGTCCTCGTGCGAGAGCGGCACCTGCGGCACCTGCCGCACGAAGCTGCTGGGCGGCGAGGCGGACCACCGGGACATGGTGCTGCTGCCCGAGGAGATGGACAGCCAGATCATGATCTGCGTCTCCCGGGCCAAGTCCGACGAACTGGTGATCGACCTGTGAACGCCGCCCGCCCGCTTCGACTCGGCGTGGCCGGCCTCGGCCGCGCCTTCACGCTCATGCTGCCCACGCTCCAGCGCGACGCGCGCGTGCGGCTGGTGGCGGCCTGCGATCCGCGGGATCCCGCGCGCGGCCGCTTCGCGAGCGACTTCGATGCGCCGGTATACGCGGACATCGAGGGCCTTGCGTCCAACCCGGACGTCGAGGCGATCTACATCGCCAGCCCGCACCAGTTCCATGCGGAGCAGGCGCGCATCGCCGCCCGGCACGGGAAGCACGTGCTCGTCGAAAAGCCCATGGCGCTGTCCCTGGGCGACTGCGACGCGATGATCCGGGATTGCCGGGAAGCCGGCGTGTACCTGATCGTCGGCCACTGCCACAGCTTCGATACGCCGTACCTGCGCGCACGCGAGATCGCACTGGGCGGCGAGCTCGGGCGGGTGCGCATGATCCACGCGCTCAACTACACCGACTTCCTCTATCGGCCGCGGCGCCCCGAGGAACTGCGCACGGAGGAGGGCGGCGGCGTGGTGTTCAGCCAGGCCGCCCACCAGGTCGACATCGTGCGCCTGCTCGCCGGCACGCGGGTCAGCCGAGTGCGCGCGATCACGGGTGACTGGGATCCCCGGCGCCCGACCCAGGGCGCCTATTCGGCCCTGCTGTGGTTCGAGGGCGGGGCGTTTGCCAGCGTCAGCTACAACGGCTACGGGCACTTTGATTCGGACGAATGGTGCGGCTGGATCGGCGAGATGGGCGCCGAGAAGTCGCCCGATGCGTACGGCGCCGCGCGCCGCAAGCTGGCGGCCGTGGGCTCGCCGGAAGAGGAGGCGCGCCTGAAGGCGGCGGGCACCTATGGCGGGCCCGGCTACGTGCCCGCGCCCGCGGATGCGCCGCCGGCGTGGCACCAGCATTTCGGGCCAGTCGTGGTGTCCTGCGAGCGCGGCGATATTCGCCCGCTGCCCGACAGCGTCTGCGTGTACGGGGACCTCACGAAGGAGCGGCGGCCGCTGGGCCGGCCCGCGGTGCCCCGCTTCGAAGTCATCGACGAACTGTACGAGGCCGTGGTGGACGGGACCGCGCCGCTGCATGACGGCGAATGGGCGCGCTCCACGCTCGAGGTGTGCCTGGCGCTGCTCGAGTCGGCGGGCTCGGGCAAGGACGTTGAACTGCTGCGCTGAGGCAGCGCCCCGGCGTGCGCCGTGGCGCCCCGCGTGCAGGCCGCGCCTGGCGAAGGCACCGGCGTTTGCGGGCCGCCGGGGCCGGTTCCGGCGCCTGCCTGCACCTCGCGGCGGCCTGGGGTTCATGGCGCGCCGCGCGAGACCGGGGAGATTCCCGTGGATTCAGCCAAAGGGTAGACCAAGATGCAACCATCCCACGAGGACCTCAATCTGCTCGTCGTCTTCGAGGCGCTCATGGAGACCCGCAGTGTCTCCAAGGCCGGCGAGCGGCTGCAGCTGAGCCAGCCCTCGATGAGCCACGCGCTGTCGAAGATGCGCAAGGCGTTCGACGACCCCATGTTCGTGCGCGTCAAAAACGAGATGCAGCCGACGGCGAAGGCGCTGGAAGTCGCGGAGCCCATCCGCCAGGCCCTAGAGCTGGCCCGCCGCCAGATCTTCTCCAAGGTGGCGCTGGACCTGCGCACCTCGTCGCGCCTGTTCACGATCTGCATGACGGATGTCGGCGAGACCTGCTATCTGCCGATGGTGATCAATGCCGTGCGCAGGCAGGCGCCGTGCGTGCGGCTGCGCACGGTGTCGCCGATCGTGGAGAAGCTGGAGGAGGGGTTGGAATCGGGGGGCGTCGATCTCGCGATCGGGTACTTCCCCGACATCAAGAACGGCGGCGTCTTCCAGCAGCGGCTGCTGCGCAACAGCGGGTTCATGTGCATCACGGGCAACAAGGAGTTCGCCGCACGCGGCGAGCTGGACCTTGCTTCCTTCCAGTCGGCGCTGCATGTCGCGGTGCGAACGGAAGGTCGAAGCCAGGAGGTCATCGAGAAGGCCATGGCCGCGATGTGTATCCACCGCAACGTGGTGGCCACGATCCCGCACTATCTCGGCCTGCTGACCATCATCCCGCAGACCGGGCTGACGGCCATCATTCCCATGGACCTCGCCGGCGCGTTCGAGGGCAAGGAGGGCATCGCGGCCCTGCCGCTGCCGTTCGCATCGCCCAGCGTGGAGGTGATCCAGATATGGCACAGGCGCCACCACGAGGATCCGGCGCACCGTTGGCTGCGGACGCTGGTGCGGGACACGCTGCAGAGGCGGGTGCTTGACTAGGAGCGCGCCGCCACGGAGCCGGCCACGTTCCCCACGCGTGCCCGCGGGCGGTGCTGCGCTTCCTCCCAGGCCCGCTGGCCTGTCCGCCGCACCGAGCGTCCGGGATCGCGCCGGGCACCCGGCGGGCGCAAGCGCCGGGACATTTCCCCCTTCGAAGAACCATCCAGGAGATACCTCATGAGAGTGCGCATGCTGTCGCTCATCGCCGCGACCCTGACCTTGCAACTGCAGCCGTGCGCCTGGGCGCAGGGCGCGGCCTACCCCACGAAGCCGATACGCCTGTTCGTGGGCGCGCCGGCCGGCGGGCCCACGGACGTGATCGCCAGGTCGCTCATTCAGCAGATGGGGGATTCGCTGGGGCAGCCCGTGATCATCGAGAACCGGGGTGGGGCGGCCGGCACGCTCGCGGCCGGCATCGTGGCGAAGTCACCAGCCGACGGCTACACGCTGATCGTGACGCCCTCGGCGCATGCCTATGCAGCGAGCATGTACGAAAAGCTCCCGTTCGATCCCGTGAAGGATTTCCGGCCGGTGGGGCAGATCGGCATGATGCCCCTCGTGGCGATTGCGAACAAAGCCTTCCCGGCGGCGTCGCTGCGCGACCTGGTCGAGCGCGCCAAGGCCCAGCCCACCGCCGTGAACTACGGCTCGAGCGGCACGGGCTCCGCCCATCACCTGGCAGGCGAACTGTTCAAGCTGCGCACGGGCATCCAGATGACGCATGTGCCCTACAAGGGCAGCGCGGGATCCATCACGGACCTCATTGCCGGCCAGATCCAGGTGATCTTCGAGCCGCTCGTCTCGGCGCTGCCGCAGATCCAGGCCGGCCGGGTGAAGGCCCTTGCCGTCATGGGCGAGAGGCGCTCCCCGGCCCTGCCGGACGTGCCGACTCCCGCCGAGGCCGGGCTGCCCGGCGTGGAGGCCAGCGCCTGGTACGGGATCATGGCGCCGGCGGGCACGCCGGATGCGGCCGTCGCCAAGCTGAACGCGGCGCTGAACAAGGCCCTGGCCGACACTTCCACGCGCGCGAGCCTGCAATCGCAGGGCGTCGACGTCACGCCCGGGCCGCCGCAGATGTTCATGGACCTGATCTCCAGCGAGATCGCGCGCTGGCGGCCGATCATCCAGGCGGCGGGAATCCGCGCGGAGTAGGCAAGGCGCATGCATTCACATCGCAAACTGCAGCCTCCTTCGGTCGTCAACATCGAGGATCTCCGCCGGCTGGCGAAGAGGCGGCTGCCGAAGGTGATCTGGGACTACCTGGAAGGCGGCGCGGAGGACGAGGTGACGCTGCGGCGCAACCGCGCGGCCTTCGACCGCTATCACCTCCTGCCGCGCATGGTCACGGGCAAGGGCTCGCGCGACCTGTCCATCACGCTGTTCGGCCAGCGGCTCGCGGCGCCCTTCATGATCGGGCCGACGGGCCTCAACGGGATCTACGTGCCGGACGCGGACCTCATGCTGGCGCGCGCGGCCGCAGCGGCGGGCGTGGGGTTCTCGCTGTCCGCCGGCTCGAACAACGACATCGAGGCCGTGGCAAGGGTATCGGACGGACCCAAGTTCTTCCAGCTCTATCCGTGGGGCGGACGCGAGGTCGCGCTCAGGCTGCTGGCGCGCGCACGCGCGGCCGGCTACTGCGCACTCATGGTCACGGTCGATTCGCTGATCCCGGGCAACCGCGAGCGGGATGTGCGGAACCGGTTCGCCCATGCACTGCATTTTTCTCCGCGCATCGTCTGGGACGCGGTGACCCATCCGCATTGGGTCGTGTCCACCTGGTTCGCCCGCGGCATGCCGCGCTTCGAGAACCTTGCCGAGTTCCTGCCGCCGGGCTCCGACGCGTACGCGCTGGCCGCCTATACGCGCGCCCAGCGCAATCCGTTCTACAGCTGGGAGGACATCGCTTGGCTTCGCTCGCAGTGGACGGGCCCCTTGGTGATCAAGGGCATCCTCACCGCGGACGACGCGCGTCTGGCCGCCTCCCATGGGGCGGACGCCGTCGTGGTATCCAACCATGGGGGCCGCAGCCTGGACGGCATGCCCGCGACGCTTGACGTGCTGCCCTCTGTGGTCGCCGCATCCGGCGGCATGCCCGTCCTGGTCGACAGCGGCTTTCGGCGGGGCTCCGACATCGTCAAGGCGCTCGCCCTCGGTGCGCACGGCGTGCTGTTGGGCCGGGCGCCCCTGTACGGCGTTGCAGCGGCGGGGGAGGCCGGCGCAGGCCGCGCGCTGGAGATCCTCCTGCAGGAGACGGATCGCGTCATGGGCTTGCTGGGGGTGGACTCGGTGGGCGCGCTGGGGCGCCAGCTCGTAGGAACGCAGCCGCCATGACGCGTCGGGAGGGACTGCATGTTCTCGCCCCGGGTCGGAGAAGACCCGTAGCGGCGTCGGCAGCACAAGCCACGCGGTGGGGGCGGCGTGGCGGCGTCTTCGGCGGTCCGTGATGTCACACGGGTCTCGCAGTTCGCGACGCCCGCAGGCGCCAGCTGCGGGCGGCTCGTCGCAGGCACTGTGGTCTGGACACGGGGTGCGCAATTCACGCGTGCGCATACCCCGCGGCGCAGCCGCGGAGCGGGGCGCTGAAGCCAATCCACCCCTGCAGCCTCCGGCGGACTGGGCACCGCGTGTCAAAGGTCGACGCGTAGACGCGTGCGCGTAGCCTGGGGCCGAGCGTGCGAAGGGGGGCGCAAAGCCCGTAGCTCGCCAGAACGAAAGCGCTGGCGTCGTCTCGCCTTCGCCCGTGCAACCGTATGGTTTTGTGATCTGGATCAGCGTGTCGCCTACTGGGAACAGCAGAATGTACGGTGCTATATTGTGCGGTCCGCTTGGCTTGGGCAGCACCTTTTCAACCTCCTCCCGCTTCTTCGTGTCCGTCGGCTCGTTCATGTCGCCGATCGCCGCTGTCTTGCAGGGGGTCGGCCGGGCAGAGTGTCCGTTGGGATGCATTGAGGAATGAAAATTGGCAAAAAAGGCAGGGAAAGAGTCGGCGGAGGTAGCGAGCCGTATGCTGCAGCACTGGCATGAGGGCGTTCCCGACGACCGTTTGGCGCATCTGGTAAAGGACGCGACGCGTTCCTTCCTGCGATCGCTGCAGACCCGTCTCGCGCGCCACGACGTCCAGCTCGGCCATTGGACATTCCTGCGGATTCTCTGGGAGAAGGACGGGCTCACCCAGGCCGAGTTGAGCGCGGAGGCCGGTGTGATGACGCCCACCACGGCGATCGCCCTCAAGGCCATGGAGGAACTCGGGTATGTCCTGCGAAAGCAGCGTCCCGACAACCGCAAGAGCATCTACGTGTTCCTGACGCCGGCGGGCAAGCGCCTCAAGGCGAAGCTCGTGCCCTTGGCCGAGGAGGTCAACGCGCTCGCCGTCAGATCCCTGACGGATGCCCACATCAGCATCGTGCGGCGCTCGCTGCTGAAGATCATCGACAACCTGGCGAGCGACGAATGCATCCAGGATGATCCGAAGCGCGCGCCGGCCGCCCAGTCATCCGCAAGAACGTAGCTCGCGTTGACGCTGGCCGCGCCCTGGGTGCGACGTCGTGGAAGCGAACTGCGCCTCGGGGCGCCGCCACGCTCTGCCCATCCCTCAGATGCATCGGGCCCGCCATAGCGCAGTGCGCCCGGGCGAAACCGTGCCGCATCGGGCCGCGTCTGGGGGCCACCGGTGGTTGCCGCCATCGCCGAAGGCATCCGCTGCGGCGCTCGCGGACCGCCCGGGAGCGCGACGTTCGCGCCGGCGCTTCGGCAGTGCCGCGTCGCGGGCCCCGCGCACCACGGGCGAGAGGCATGGATGCCCCATGGAACGCACGCCGGAACCGCCTGTCCGGTGCCGCCGCCTCCTGCCCGGCAGCCTGTGAGATAATTAGATACCTAATGATTAGGCCTACGGAGACATAGCGCGGTTTCGGGATTTCCGTGCCGGCGAACGCCGGAATCGCGCGGAGCCCACATGAGCACATGCCCCGATCCCACGTCGGGCCGGCAGCCGGATTTCCTGGATGCGAAGGCCAGTCTTGCCCTTCTGGGCGTCCGCCCGCAGACGCTCTACGCCTATGTGAGCAGGGGGGGCCATCCGCAGCGTGCCCCAGCCCGGAACCAAGGCGCACCTGTACAGCCGCTCGGACATCGAACGGGTGGTCGCGCGCGCGGCCGCCCGCGCGGGCCATGCTGCGGCGGCGGCCGGTGCGATGGACCATGGGCCACCCATCGTCAGCAGCGGTATCACGGAAATCACCGAGGCGGGTCCTGCGTACCGGGGCTACCTGGCCAGCGACCTCGCGCGGCAGGGCGTTCCGTTCGAGCGTGTCTGCGAGCTGCTGTGGGGTGCTCCGCTCGATGTCGACAGGGCCAGCGCCTGGAGAATCCCGCCGCGCGACCAGGCACTGGCACGCGAAGCCGGTTTGCGGATCCTGCACGGCGCTGATCCTCACCGCGTGTACGGGTCGCTTGCGATGCTGGCTCTCCAGTTGGAGCGCACCCGCCGGATGTCGGGCGGCGGTGCCCAGGACGCGGGTGTCGCGCAAGAGGCGCGCCTGCTGATCTGTGCGGTGGCGCAAGCGCTGGGATGCGTCGGCCCGGCCAGAGCGCTGACGCTGCCGGATCGCTCCGAATCGATCGCATCGACGCTGATCCGCTCCTTCGGGTGCGAGACCACGCCCGCGCGGATCCGGGCGGTGAACGCGCTGCTCGTGCTCCTCGCTGACCACGAACTGCCGCCGGGCACCCTGGCCGTCCGCGCGGCGGCCTCGGGAGGCGCGAACCTTTTCGACTGCATTGCCGTGGGCATCTGCGCGAGTGCCGGCACCGAGATCGCCGGGCACTACGCGGTCGTGGACCGTTTCCTCACCGCAAGACCGTCCGCGACAGCGCTGCGTGACAAGGCCCTGCGGCTGCACCAGCGGGCGCACCGGATCCCGGGCTTCACGCATCCGCTCTACATGGGCGGCGACCCGCGCGCGAGGCACTTGCTCGCCATCGCCGCGGAGCTGGCCGACGACTCCTTCAACATGCGACAGGTGGCCGATTTCGTCGGGTGGGCGCAGGAGAATCTCGCGGACCATCCCAGGCATGAGTTTGCCGTCGTCTGCCTGGTGCGGGCGCTCCGGCTTCCCGTCTGGTCGGCTGCGGTCTTCTTCCTGGTGGCGCGCATGGCCGGCTGGGCTGCGCATGTGGAGGAGCAGCGCAGCGTGACCGGCCTATGGCGGCCGCGCGCCCGTTACGTCCCCCGCCCATGAGCGTGGCAGGGCCCGTGCGCGTCGCTAGCGCCGCCCTGTGTCGCTCGGAGCCGAGAGGCGATCCTCTGGAGGAGCGGACTGGACGCCGGGCATTGCGGGCCCGCGGCAACCGGCCTGCCGCTGCGAACTCGTGCGTCTCCCTCTTTGCGAGGGGCAGCCCCGATGACGGCGATGGCCACTCCGCATTTGCGCTGCCGCCTGCTAAGCGGTGCGTCCGCGCGGTGGTGGTTGGAAGAGGGCATGGTGCGGGTGGAAGACCTGCCGCGCGTCACCGACCTGGCCTACTCCAACAGCCTGCGCCGCTGGATCACGGCGGAGTTGGCCTGAGCACTGCCCGGAGGTACTAGGACGCCGAGGCGCTGAATTTGCCGGTCTGCAGCCAGGCGGCAATACCGGCTGCCAACTGGTCGCTGTTGCTCTCCATCATCATCATGTGGCCGTTGCCCTGGATGCCCCGGTCGCCCAGCGGAATGAATTCCGCGCGCGCCCCGATGTCGTTCAGCCAGTCGACGATGGGCTTGTCGATGGCGGCCGTGTGGTCCGCGTCGTTGGTGCCCATGATCAGGGCCACGCGCTTGCCCTTGTAGCCCGAGGGGTCGGTCACACGGGGCGCGCTGTTCTCATAGTTCACCCGCTCTAGCAGCAGGCGGGGCGGAATGACGGTCAGGCTGGCCAGGTAGCTGTCCAGGTGCTCGCGCGGGAAGCGCGTGCTGCTGCCGACCAGCTTCTTCGTGGCCCAGCCCGGTTCGGCAACGAAGGGCAGCTTGCGGCTGAGCTTGAGCACCGGAGCGCCGGGTGCCAAGCGGACTTCCACGTCGTCCGACGTGCTGGACAGGAACTCGGTCGGCGCGCTGACGTTGGCCGGCCCGCCAGGTGCGATTGCCACCAGGGAGACGATGCGGTCGCCGAAGAGTTCGAGCAGCTTCCAGCCGAAGGGGCCCGACATCGAATGCGTCATGACGATCGCCGGGCGGTCCAGCGTGGCCAGCACCTTGCCAAGGCCCTTCACGACCGTCTCGCCCGACAGGTCGTCGTAGGGGATGTAGCCGCTGCGACCGGTGCCTGCCCAGTCAGGGACCACCACCTGGTAGCCCTGGGCTGCGAAGAAGGGCGCCCAGCCCGGGCGGCCATCGGCGGTCGCCATGTAGCAGGAGCCGGTGTGCGCCCCGCCGTGGATCAGCACCATGGGCGGCTTGCGGGTCTTCGCGACCGGCTCCAGAACCTCGTAGTAGGTCGAAGGACCGGCCACAAAGCCGCTGCGCACCCGCACGGCGGCGTGGGGGGGCGTGCTGGCGCCGGAGGCGCCGGTGCTGGTGGCCGCGGCTAGGACGGCACCCATGCCAGCACTGGTGCGGAAGAACCTCCGGCGGGAGGCGGGGGGCGTGTTGTGCATCTTGTCTCCTGGTTCTCTGTGGCATTGGCATCGACTCTGGCAGTGCAGGACGGTCGCCGGAGCGTCTGGCGAGGACGGCCCAGCGCGGCCAGGCCATGCCGACCATTATTGTTAATCGACTAACAATATGAAAGCTGGGGCGAACCCTGTTGTGCGCTGTCCAGCCGCCGCGACAGCACCTGCACCTCCTCACTGAACGTGGGCGGAGCGACGCCCTGGCCCCAGACCTCGAGGAGCTGTGTTGCGTCGTCATGCCGCAGATGTCGATGGGCTCGAGGAGCGACCTGGCCGGCTACTCGCAGGAGAGATTTCCCGAGGCGATATGCGAGTTGCGCTTGGGGGCAGGCCGTACGGTGGATGGGCGCGGCGGAACCAGCGTTCCGCATGGCGCGGGCCCCTTTAGCATTCCGGCGGGCCGGGCGCTGGACAGGGTGGTCGCTCGACAGGCGAAGGAAGACCTGTGTTCATACGGATCGTGGCTGGAGAGCGCGTCGCATCTTGCCCGGTACACGAAAGCGCGCAATCCACGATGCCGACGACGAGCCTCTTGGGCGTGTCCGAATTTTTGTGTAAACGGTTCGGACTTCAGTTGACGGAGATGCGGTCTCCGAACTGAATGGTAAAGCGGGTCAGCGCAGCCTTCCAATCCCGGATGGGCATGGTCCACTTCTGGCTGATGTTGCGCAGGGCCAGGTAGAACAGCTTGCTCAGCGCCTCATCGCTGGGGAATGAGCCCCGGTTCTTGGTCAGCTTCCTCAGGCCCATGTTCACCGACTCGATGGCGTTGGTGGTGTAGATGACCTTGCGGATTTCCGGCGGGTAGTCAAAGAACGGGATGAGTCGGCTCCAGTTCCTGCGCCAGGACTGGCCAATGGGCAGGTACTCGGCATCCCAGCGCTCCTCGAATTCCCCGAGCATCAGCTCGGCCTCCTCGGCGGTGGCGGCCGTGTAGATGCGGCGCAGGTCGGCAGCCACCTCTTTGCGGCGCTTCCATGAGACGTAGTTCAGGCTGTGGCGCACCATGTGAACGATGCATAGTTGCACCACCGCCTTGGGAAAGACGGCCTCAATGGCGTCAGGGAAGCCCTTGAGCCCATCGACGCAGGCGATGAAGATGTCCTGCACGCCCCGGTTGCGCAACTCGGTGACCACCTGCAGCCAGAACTTGGCGCCCTCGGTCTGGGCCAGCCACAGGCCCAGCACCTCCTTGTCGCCCGTCATGGTGATGCCGATGGCCAGGTACACCGCCTTGACCCGCACCGCGCCCTCGCGCACCTTCACATGGATGCAGTCCAGATAGACGATGGGATAAATCGGCTCCAGCGGTCGGGCCTGCCAGGCCTTGACCTCGTCGGCCACGGCATCTGTCACCGAGGAAATCAGGCTGGGTGAGACCTCGGTGCCGTACATCTCTTCGAGGTGGGCCTGTATCTCGCGCACCGTCATGCCACGGGCGTACAGCGAGATGATTTTGTCGTCGAAGCCGGCCCAGCGGGTCTGGTGCTTGGGGATGAGCTGAGGCTCGAAGCTGCCATGGCGGTCGCGTGGCACTTCGATGGGCAATTCGCCGAACTCGCCCTTGAGGGTCTTCTTGCTCTTGCCGTTGCGGGTGTTGCCAGCGGGGTTGGCCACCGCCTCGTTGCGTTCATGGCCCAGGTGCTCAGTCAGCTCAGCGTCCAGGGCTCGCTCGACCAGCAGCTTGGTAAGTTGCTTGAGCAGACCGTTCTCGCCGATGAGGTCTTCGGGCTTCTTGTAGTTGGCCAGCAGGCCAGACAGCAGTTCTTCGGGTACGTCGTGTTTCTTGGTGTTCATTGTGCTTACGGACAGGCCGGCTTACGCCGGCGGTGGATTGTCCGTTTACACAAAATTCTGCACACCCTC
>NZ_MTBE01000033.1:0-46713 GCF_002916785.1 Diaphorobacter sp. LR2014-1
GGCGAACCATGCCCTGATTGAGGCGGTCTTGTGCGTGCCGTAGTTGTCCATCACCAGATGCACGTCCAGCCCCGCAGGCACGTTGGCTTCGATGGTACGCAGAAATTGCAGGAACTCCGCGCTGCGATGGCGCCGATGCAACTCCCCGATCACTTCGCCCGTGGCAATGTCCAGCGCCGCAAACAGCGTCGTCGTGCCGTGGCGCATGTAATCGTGGGTGCGCCGCTCGGCAATGCCCGGTGCCAGCGGTAGTATCGGCTGTGTGCGGTCCAGCGCCTGGATCTGGCTCTTCTCATCCACGCACAACACCATCGCCTTGAGCGGCGGATCCAGGTACAGGCCGACAATGTCGCGCACCTTCTCGACGAACAGCGGATCACTGGAGAGTTTGAATGTTTCCTGGCGGTGCGGCTGCAAGCCAAAAGCCCGCCAGATTCGGCTCACAGCCGTCTGTGACACATCCATGGCGCGCGCCATGCTGCGCGTGCTCCAGTGCGTGGCACCGGCGGGCACACACTCCAGCGTCTTGGCAATGACGGCATCGACTCGGGCATCGTCAATCGTACGCGGCGCACCCGGGCGCGGCGCATCAAACAGACCGTCCAGGCGCAGCTGGACAAACCGACCGCGCCACTTCGATACCGTTTGCTGAGTGACCCGTTGACGCGCTGCCACCACCTTGTTTTCCAGGCCCTCGGCACAGGCCAGCACAATGCGTGCTCGCAAGGCCAGGGCCTGCGCTGTCTTGCGACGCTTGGTCAGCGCGATCAGTTGTTCGCGCTCCGTCGCGCTCAACACCAATGGAGTCTTTGGTCTTCCGCTCATGGGCACCTCGTCGTGCAACACACTACACGACTGACTGCATTGGCAGAAAATAATTCAATGAATTTTTAACTCACGACACTAGGAGGCCGTTCCTGCGGTCCCGCCCGCAGCGCTGAGGCGGGCGCCGCCTCATGCGGCCAGCGGCTCCTCCTGCATGGCCTCGATCTGCTCATGCAGCATGTCCACCTGGCCGCGCCAGTAGTCGCTGCTGCCGAACCAGGGAAAGTTGATCGGAAAGATCGGATCGCTCCAGCGCCGCGCCAGCCACGCGCTGTAGTGGATCAGGCGCAGTGTGCGCAGCGGCTCGATGAGCGCGAGCTCGCGCCGGTCGAAGGGACGCAGCTGCTCGTAGCCGTCCAGCAGTGCCGATAGCTGTACTGTGCGCTGGCGGCGCTCGCCCGACAACAGCATCCACAGATCCTGCACGGCCGGGCCCATGCGCGCGTCGTCCAGGTCCACGAAATGCGGGCCGCCGTGGCCGGCGTCGTCCACGGGCGTCCACAGCACGTTGCCGGGGTGGCAGTCACCGTGCAGGCGGATGTTGCTCGCGTATTTCAAGCCAAATTGGCCTGTAGCGCCCGATAGACAAGCGCCAGCAGCTATTAATTCGAGAGCTTGTTCGCAGGCATCGCGCCATGCCGTCTGTTGGTCCAGGGGAATGATCTGTGCGCCCAGCAGCCAGTCGTGCGGCTCTTGGCCTAACGTCTGCAGGTCCAGCGCCGGGCGCTGCGCGAAGGGCCGGGCTGCGCCCACGTTGTGGATGCGTGCGAGGTAGCGGCCCAGCCACTCCAGCACCTCGAAGTCGTCGAGCTCGGGCGTGCGCCCGCCGCGCCAGGGACTGACGGCAAAGTCGAAGCCCGCATGCCGGTGCAGGCTGCGGCCGTGCAGCAGCAGGGGCGCGACCACGGGCACCTCGGCATCGGCCAGCTCCTGGGCGAAGGCGTGTTCCTCCAGGATCTGCGCCTCGCTCCAGCGCCCCGGGCGGTAGAACTTGGCCACCACGCGACTGCCGTCTTCCAGCGTGGCCTGGTACACGCGGTTCTCGTAGGAGCCCAGGGCCATCAGCCGGCCGTCGCCATACAAGCCGACGCTGGCCAGCGCGTCCAGCACCAGGTCGGGCGTGAGGCTGGCGTAGGGGTGAAGCGTGTCATCGGTGTGGGGCGCGGTCATGGCGTGATTGTCACGCTTGCGGCAGCCCCGCGGGGTCACTGGCCCAGCGCGTCGAAAGGCAGTTGCTGCTTGACCAGGATGACGGTGCAGGGGGCATCCCGCGCCACGCGGATGGGCACGGTGTCGATGAAGCGCTGCAACTGCAGCCCGTGCGTCGCCGCCCCCAGGATCATCATGCTCACGCGGTTGCCCTCGGCATAGCGGACCAGGGCCTGGGCCACGTCGCTGGCCTCCAGCACGTGGTAGCTGGCGCTGTGGCGCGACAGGTCCAGCCCCGCTGCCCACTGCTTGAGCCGCGCCAGGTGCGTGCGGTGCAGCATGGTCTCGCTGCGCGTGCTGTCGGACGTGCTGCTGGCCGAGGGCGAGATCACCGTCACGCAGGCCAGCCGCGCGCCGGGGCGTATGCCCAGCGAACGGGCAACCGCTTCGCGCAAGGAGTACAGCGTGGCGTCCGTCACGTCGTCGTGCGGCACGGCCACCATGAGGATGGGCACCTCGGCGATCTGGCGCGCGGGCAGCGGGCTGGGCTGGTAGTGCATGCCCGCAGCCTTGATCCAACGCTTGAAGTGCGCGCCCACGCCGGGCCCGCGCAGGCGCCGGCCGCGCTCGGTGATGGGCACCTGATCGGGGTTGGCCAGGTCAAAGGCCAAGTGCGCGGCCGAAGGGTAGCGCTGCGCGGCTTCGGGTTCCAGACAGCGCAGGATCACCTCCTGCAGCCACTCGGGCAGGTCGGGGCGGTACTGGCGCGGCGGCGCAGGTGTCATCCACAGGCGCTGGCGCATGCCGCCCTGTGTGGTGGGCGAGCCGAAAGGTAGTTCGCCCGTGGCCATCTCGTAGAGCATGACGCCGATCGCGAAGATGTCGCTGCGCAGGTCGCCGCGCACGCCCACCACCTGCTCGGGCGCGATCCAGGTGGGCGAACCCACGGCCTGGCGCATTTCCTCGGCCAGCAGGTCGGGGTAGTGCGCGTGGCAGGACAGGCCGAAGTCCAGCAGCACCACGCTGCCGTCGGGGCGCAGCAGCACGTTGGCGGGCTTCAGGTCCAGGTGGCAGACGTTCTGCTGGTGGATGCTGTGCGCGGCCAGCGCCATGGCGCCGCCGATGCGGGCGATGGTCTCCGCACTGCGCGCAGCGGTGTCGCCCGGCGGGCGATCGTCCAGCCAATGCTGCAGCGTATCGCCCTGCACGTATTCCATGACCAGGTAGGGCAGCCGCATCAGGTCACCCGCCGCCACGAAGCGCGGCGCGTGGTGGCCCGACAGCGTGGGCAGGATGGTCAGCTCGACCTCGAAACCCACGATGTTCTCGGCCCCGTCGCCTGCCGTCATGCGCGGGATCTTCATGGCCATGGGAAATCCCGGGTCACGCGACGCATTGGCATAGCCCACGCGGTAGATGTGCGCCATGCCGCCGGCGTGGATGCACTCATGCACCACGAAGCCGTCGATCTTGGTGCCGGGCGTGAGCAGCTTCATGGGGCGGTGGTGCGTCTGGTCCTGAAGGGTGGAAAAGGCGGGCTCAGCGCCCGCGCTCCAGCCGGTCGGCAAAGAACGTGGGCAGACCGCTGGCGCGCACGGCGGCCGCGGCGGCGGCATGGTTGTAGGCCACGCGCTGGAAGGTGATGGTGGCGGCGTCCGGGTCGAACAGGGCATACATGGCGCGCGTGTCGCCATCGCGCGGCTGGCCGCACGAGCCGGCGATGGCCAGCCACTGGCGGTGCGGCGGCACGGGCACGGGCACGCCCGGCTGGGGCGAAAAGCGCATCAGCTTGGCCGTGGGCGTGAGGAAGTACAGCGCCTGCTCATGCACGTGGCCGCAGAAGACGTAGCGGATGGCCGGGTCGATGCGCGTGGCGGCGGTCATGCAGCGCTCGGCGGCGTTGCTGTCGGTGATGTAGTGCCAGCGCTCGGGGCCGTCGGCGCTGGCGTGCACCAGCAGCGCGTCGGGCCCCAGGCGCTCGGTCAGCGGCAGGCCGGCCAGGAAGCCACGCTGGCGCTCGTCCAGGTGCGGATGGGTCCACTGCGCGCTCTGGTCGCCCAGGTTTTGGGCGACGGCGGGCGGGGCGAGGGCGGCCGCGTCATGGTTGCCGCGCACGCACAGTGCGCCCGCGGCGGCCAGCTGCATGGCCCGGTCGAGCACCGGGCCGGGGTCCGCGCCATAGCCCACCAGGTCACCCAGCAGCGCGAACTGCTGTGCACTGTGCGCTCGCGCATGCTCCAGGCAAGCGTCGAAGGCGGGCAGGTTGGCGTGGATGTCGGACAGCAGGGCGATCTTCATGGCGCGGGCAATGCAGGCGAAGCGGGGGACAGACCGCGCATGATGAACCCGGAAGCTGAGCGCTCGCTTGCAATGGGTATCCCGCCAGACTAGGGAAAACGCGGAGAACTGCGCCGCCCGCTACGGTGCCTCAGGCCAGGGTCAGCGTCACGTCGATGTTGCCGCGTGTGGCGTTGGAGTAGGGGCAGACCTGGTGCGCGTCGTTGACCAACTGCTGCGCCTGGGCGCGGTCCATGCCGGGCAGGTGCACCTTCAGGCGTGCGGCGATGCCGTAGGCATTGGGGATCGTGCCCAGGTCCACCTCGGCGTCGATGGCCAAGTCCTGGGGCAGGGTCAGCTTTTGCTTCGCGGCGACGGCCTTGATGGCGCCGATGAAGCAGGCCGAGTAGCCGGCGGCGAAAAGCTGCTCGGGGTTGGTGCCCGTGCCGCTGCCGCCGGGCGAGGACAGCTGGACCTGCAGCCGTCCGTCATCGCTGCGCGATGCGCCGTCGCGCCCGCCGGTGGTGTGGGCGCGGGCGGTGTAGAGAACCTTGTCGAGCGTGGTCATGGGTGCATCCTTTCAGAGTGGAACAAAGGCCCCGCCAACGGGGGCATGAGGGAAAACGGTGTCAGGCCTGCGGCTGCACGAGCCGGTCGCGCAGCGCATGGAGCTGCGCGGTCAGGGCGCCAATGTCGGTGGGTGTGCACTGCGTGCGGGCCAGCACGCAGTGCGGGATGGGCTGGGCGCCATCACGCAGCGCACGCCCCTGGCCGGTGAGCGTGATGCGCACGCGGCGCTCGTCCTGCACGTCGCGCAGCCTCGCCAGCAAACCTGCGGATTCCAGGCGCTTGAGCAGCGGTGTGAGCGTGCCCGAGTCGAGGAACAGGCGCTCGCCCAGCTCGGAGACGGTGAGCCCGTCACGCTCCCACAGCGCCAGCATCACCAGGTACTGCGGATAGGTCAGGCCCAGGGCGTCAAGCAGCGGCTTGTAGAGCTTGGTCATGGCCAACGACGCGGAATACAGCGCGAAGCACAGTTGGTTGTCCAGCAGTAGCTCGGGCGGGCTGGGTGGAGTGACGGTGTTGGGGGAGGGCATGGGCTCTATTATTGCCAGCAATTAAATTGATCGCAATTTAATTGCTGATTCCATGGAAAAGAGAAGGGACATCGCACGTCATACCAGCAGGGATGTGATGGTGAAGGTCAGCCCATGGAATGGTGCTCTACCCACAGGACCATCGTGCGCAGTTCCAGATGAGCTGGGCTTGCAGTCGCTCTATCTTGTGTGGGCTGCTTTCAGGGGATTTCCCAGGGGCCGTGTGGGACGGGGAGGTCTTGCACACATCCAGACCCGGAGGCTTGGACGCGAGGGAGCCCGCTCCGTCTGGAGAGGGGTGGCGGGACTTAGTAGCTTGTGGTCACGGGTCCGCGTTCATCCGGCCGGAAGCGCGCGGCCAGCCCGTCCGCGGCCTGGCGCAGCAGGAGCATGTCCATGCCCACGGCCACGAACTGCGCGCCCAGGGCCAGGCATTCGCGCGCCCGGGCTTCGTCCACCACGAGGATGCCGGGTGCCTTGCCGGCCGCGCGGATGCGGCGGATCGCGTCGTCGATCGCGGCGCGCACCGTGGGGTGGTTGGCATCACCCGGGAAGCCCATGCTGGCGGACAGATCGGCCGGGCCGATGAAGATTCCGTCCACGCCCTCCACCGCGGCGATGGCCTCAATCTGCTCCAGCGCCTCGGCCGTCTCCACCTGCACCAGCAGGCAGAGCTCGTTCTCCGCATCGCGTACATAGGCCGCGTCGCGGCCGAAGTCCGAGGCGCGCATGGAGCCGCCCATGCCGCGGATGCCGCGGATGCCGCGCGGCGCGTAGCGCATGGCGGCCACGGCGGCGCGCGCCTCGTCCGCGTTCTGCACGAAGGGCAGCAGCAGCGTTTGCGCGCCGATGTCCAGGTAGCGCTTGATCAGCACCGGGTCGTTCCAGGCCGGGCGCACCACGCCGTGCGTGTGGCCACGGCAGCCGGCGGCCACGGCCTGCAGCTGCTGCACCATGAGCGGTACGTCGCTGGGCGTGTGTTCCGTGTCCAGCAGCACCCAGTCAAAGCCCGATCCCGCGATCAGCTCGGTGACCAGGGGTGATGGCAGGGTGGACCAGATGCCGATCTGCGCCTGACCGGCGGCCAGTGCGTGCTTGAAGGGGTTGCGAACGGGCATGGCAGGTGGTCTGGGTCAGGTCAGTACTGGTACACGCCGCGGCCGGTCTTGCGGCCCAGGCGGCCGGCGGCCACCATCTCCTTGAGCAGCGGGCAGGGGCGGTACTTGCTGTCGCCGAACTCGGTCAGGTACACGTCCATCACGGCCAGGCACACGTCCAGACCGATCATGTCGGCCAGCGCCAGCGGGCCGATGGGCTGGTTGCAGCCGAGCTTCATGCCGGCGTCGATGTCCTCGGGCGTTGCCAGGCCCTCTGCCAGCACGAAGAAGGCCTCGTTGATCATGGGCACCAGGATGCGGTTGACCACGAAGCCGGGGGCGTTCTTCACGGTGATGGGCGACTTGCCCAGGCGCTCGGAGAGCTGCTTCACCGTGTCGTGCGTGGCGTCGGAAGTCTGCAGGCCGCGAATGATCTCCACCAGCGCCATCATCGGCACGGGGTTGAAGAAATGCATGCCGATGAACCGGTCGGCGCGCGACGTGGCGGCGGCCAGCTTGGTGATGGAGATCGAAGAGGTGTTGGACGCAATGATCACTTCGGGTGCCACCAGCGCGTCCACCTGCTTGAGGATCTTGAGCTTGAGTTCGTAGTTCTCGGTGGCAGCCTCGATCACGATCTGGGTGGCCTTCAGGTCTTCGTAGCTGGTGGAGGTTTTGATGCGCGCGAGGGCGGCGCTCTTGTCGGCTTCGGTGATCTTTTCTTTCTTGATCAGGCGGTCCAGGCTGCCCGCCACGGTGGCCACGCCCTTTTGCACGGCGGCGTCGGAGATGTCCACCATCACCACATTGATGCCCGACACAGCGCATGCCTGGGCAATGCCGTTGCCCATGGTGCCCGCGCCGATGATGCCAACGGTCGAAATCGTCATATAAATGTCCCTTGAAAGTGTAGTAGTGAGAAAAAAACGATGCCGTGATGGTATCGGCAATCGCGCGTCTGCTGCTGCGTTGCAGCATCGCCATACAACGAGGGGACACTGCATGCGTGAGTTCGACTATGTCGTGATCGGGGGCGGCTCGGCGGGCTGCGTGCTGGCGGGGCGGCTGAGCGAGGACCCCACGGTGCGCGTGTGCCTGCTGGAGGCGGGCGGCAGCGATGCCAGTGTGCTCATCCATTGCCCGGCGGGGCTGGCCGCCATGGCGCGCAGCGGCGCCTTCAACTGGGGGCTGCACACCACGCCGCAGGCGGGCCTGGGCGGGCGTCGGGGCTACCAGCCGCGCGGCAAGGTGCTGGGTGGCTCCAGCTCGGTCAACGCCATGATCTACGCGCGCGGCCACGCCAGCGACTACGACCACTGGGCTGCGGCCGGCAATGCAGGCTGGGGCTGGAACGACGTGCTGCCGTACTTCCTTCGGGCCGAGCGCAACGAGCGCGGCGCAAGCGCCTGGCACGGCACGGACGGGCCGCTGAATGTGGCGGACCTGCAGTCGCCGCAGCGTGCCAGCCGCGCCTTCGTCGAAGCCGGCGTGCAGGCTGGTCATCCACGCAATGACGACTTCAACGGCGCGCAACTGGAGGGCGTGGGTCTCTACCAGGTCACGCACCGGGCGGGCGAACGCTTCAGCGTGGCCAAGGCCTACCTCACGCCCCACCTGGGCCGGACCAATCTGCAGGTCGTGACCGGCGCGCAGGCCACGCGCATCCTGTTTGAGGGCCGGCGCGCCACGGGCGTGGAATACCGCCGAGGCGGCCAGACGCAGCAGGTGCGCGCCACGCGTGAGATGCTGCTGTCGGCGGGGGCGCTGCTGTCGCCGCAATTGCTCATGCTCTCGGGTGTGGGGCCGGGCGCGCAGTTGCAGAGCCACGGCATTGGCGTGGTGCACGATCTGCCGGGCGTGGGCGCGCATCTGCACGACCATCCCGACGTGGTGCAGGTGATGGACGCACCGCGGTTGACGGACCTCTTCGGCCTGTCGCTGCCCGGGGCGCTGAACGTGTTGCGCGGCGTGCGGGAGTGGCGTGCGCACCGCAGCGGCATGCTGACCACCAACTTCGCCGAGGCTGGAGGCTTTATCAAGAGTCGCCCCGAGGAGCCATTGCCCGACCTGCAGCTGCACTTTGTGGTCGGCAAGCTGCTGGACCACGGCCGGCAGGCCACATGGGGCCATGGCTATTCCTGCCATGTATGCCTGCTGCAGCCCCGAAGCCGCGGCCGGGTGACGCTGGCCAGCGCCGACCCGGCGGCCGCTCCGCTGGTGGACCCGGCATTCTTCAGTGATCCCGACGACATGCAGCGCCTGGTGCGCGGCGTGCGGCGCATGCGCGAGATCCTGGCGCAGCCCGCCCTGGCCAGCCTGGGCGCGCGTGAGCTGTCCCATTCGTCCCGTGCGCAAAGCGATGCACAGATCGAGCAGTTCATCCGCGACTGGGCCGACACCATCTACCACCCCGTGGGCACGTGCCGCATGGGCTGCGGTCCGCTGGACGTGGTGGATGCCCAACTGCGTGTGCATGGCCTGCAGGCTCTGCGTGTGGTGGACGCATCCATCATGCCGCGCATTGTGAGCGGCAACACGAATGCACCCACAGTGATGATTGCCGAGCGCGCGGTGGACCTGCTGCGCCAGGCTGCATGACGCGCTCCGGTTCGGCAGTGCGCGCTTAAGAAATTTTGAGGGTTCGCATAAGCGTTTTTTAGCAGCACGCGCGCTGCACCGTTCCTAGACTGCACAGCACCTGTGAGACACACGATGTGCCGCATGGGAAGGCGAGGCTCCCAAGCCGCAACACCCACAAGAACCGGAACCGACGATGCAATTCAACCCTCAGGAAATCACCGCGCTCGCGCAGGCCGACGCCGCCGCACCGCGCATGGACCTCTATGCCTTCATCCACAAGGCCTTGCGCGCCTATATGGTCGACACACTCGTGGGCCTGGGTCGTGTGGACGCCGAGGACGACCTCGAACTGTCCCAGGCCGGCGCACGCGTGCTGCAGCTGCTGAGCTTTTGCCGCGCGCACCTGTACCACGAGAACACCTACGTGCATCCCGCCATGGAGCGCCATGCACCTGGCAGCGCCGCCGCGGTTGAGCAGGAACATGATGGTCATGGACAGGCGATTGCGGCGCTGGCGGATGCGGCGCAGCAGCTCATGCAATGCCCGCGCGAGCGGCGAGCGCGCGTGGCTCATGCGCTGTACCAGCAGCTGGCGCTGTTCGTGGCGCACAACTTCGAGTACATGCAGTTGGAGGAGACGGCGCACAACGCGGTGCTCTGGGCGCATTACAGCGACGCGGAACTGGCTGCCATCGAGGGTGCGCTGGTCGCGTCGATACCGCCGGACGAGATGCTCGTCACGCTGCGCTGGATGCTGCCCAGCATGACCCCGAGCGAGCGGGCCATGGTGCTCGGTGACATGCGGCGCAATGCGCCTTCCGGCATCTTTGACACGGCATTGAGTGTCATGCGTCCGCACCTGTCGGATGGCGAGTGGGGCAAACTGGCACATGCTTTGGAGCTGGCGCGATGAGCCATGGGTTGCTGCGCCATACCCTGGCTGCATTCTGGCTTTGCATGGCCAGCGCGAGTGCCCTGGCTGCGGGCCCCCCGCCCCCCGAACGCTTTCGGCTCACGCCCCAATTGCTGGAGCGCATGGAGGCACCGCAGGCTGCGTCGCCAGAAGCCGCACGTCCCTGCGACGACGACGAGCCGGACGCGCAGTCCGTTCAGGAGCTGGCGCGTCAGCTGGATGCGGATCCGCGCATCCGTGCCTTGCTGGCCCGCCACCGGGTTAGCAGCATCGAGTACGCCACGGCGGTGTATGCCGCACTGCACGCGGGCATGTTCCTCGCCATGGAATCGCTGGCTGACAAGGCTTCGCGCACCAGCGCGCTGGCATCCTTCACCCCAGAGCAGCGCGCCAACATCGAGTTGCTGCGCCGGCGCCCAATCAAGTGAGCGCCGCGGCGGCGCGACCTTCAACCGCCGGCCATCTCTTCCAACTGCACAGGTGCGTCCAGCCGCAGCCGCAGTCGCCCACGGCCGGTCTTGTCGATATGGATGCCGGTGTCGCTTTCCTGCAGTCGGCGCTGCAGCAACAGCAGGCGCGCCTCCAGGTTGTCGGCCACGCCTGGCAGGCGCAGGCTGGGGTCCAGGCGCAGTTCGCGGTTGCTGAAGTCCTGCCGTCCGGTGCGCTCATGGTCGCGCAGCAGCTTCCACAGGATCGCGCCCGCCACGCCCTTGATAAGGTAGGTGTCATTGACGAACACGCTGTCGTTCACCGCGAAATGCCGCACCCGCACGGGCGCCCCCCGCGGTGCCGGCGCGGGCGCGGATTCTTGCGATGCCTCCGTGGCTTCGTCGGCCGATTGCAGCAGGTCGATCGCGGTGGCCAGCTGTCCTGCCAGCGCCACCAGCGCGTCTTCCTCAGGGTAGCGGAACTGCAGGTCCAGCGGGCTTTCCACGAACAGCACCCCCAGGGTGCGGTCGCAGCTCACCAGGGGCACGGCCAGCTGGCTGTGCGGTGCGGGCAGGCCCGGGTAGGGAATCTCGTGCGCGGGCGCGCTCTGTCCCAGGCTGCTGCGCATGGCATGGCTGTACAGCGCGGCATGGGTCATGTGGCTGATGCGTACCGGCGTGGCTTCGCGCGCGGCCACGCCTATTACGCCCTGGCCCAGCTTGATCTCCGAGCCCACGCCCGAATGTGTGTAGCCATGGCTTGCCACGGTGTACAGGTGGCCCGCTTGCGCATCCAGCATGAGCACCATCGCATGCTGCACGTGCAGATGCTCTAGCAGGCCCGCCAGCAGTGTCTGTAGCAGCTCGTCGAGCGTGGTGCAGCGCGCCAGGCGCTGGCTGCACAGGCGCACGGCGCCCAGCAGATCGGCGCGTGGCAGTTGCGCGGGGCTGGGTGCCAGTCCTTCTCCGGGCACGGGTTCGATGCGCTCGAAGGCGTAGCCATCCGATCCCTTGAGTTCGAAGACGCCCGCCATGCCGTTGTGCGAGGCGATGCCCGCCAGCTGCGCGCGCATGCGCTCGAACAGTGCGCCTTCCGCCTCCGTGCGCAGGAAGCGCAGGTGCAGGCGAAAGCAGCGTGCTGTCACGGGGTCCAGCACCAGCACGCTGGCATAGGGGTTGGCGAGGATGTTGGCGCGCGTCTTGTTGAAGAACTGGAACGACAGGGCCACATGCTGCTCATCGACGTAGACCACCTGTGAGATGTAGGCCACGTTGGGCGTGCCGTCGGGGGCGCAGGTGGCCATGATGGCAGGAATCGCGCCCTCCAGGCAGGCGCGGATGGAGCGCAGGGTGGGCGGCACGTTCACGGCTGGCGCTCCTTGCGCAACGGTTCGCCGGCATGCGGGCCGGGGGTCTGGTCGAACGCGGCTTCGGGTGAAAACTCCACTGCCACCAGATCGTCCCGTGGTGCATTCAGCATGGCCGCGGTGTACTGCGGGCCATAGCCCACCTGGGCCACGGCATGCTGCATGGCGGACAGGTAGCTTTGCAGCGCGGGCTCGTCGGCCGGCAGCACGGCACGTTGCACGGCGGCGGTGGCCTTGACCTGCACCGTGCGGTGCGAGGGGGGCACTGAAGACCACGGCAATGTGGCCGGTGGTGGCAATGTCGGCCAGAAGCTGTCGTGACTGGCTTCGCCGCAGGAAGACCGTGATGCGCTGGCCGTTGGTGCTGATGCGCGCGTCTACCGCGTCACGCTGGGACGCAACTGCGCGTCGCGCGAGGCCACGATGGTGGAGACGCCCCGGTCCACCAGGGCGATGTATTCGGCGCTCAGAAGCGTAGGCATGCGTGAAAGGCTCAGGCGCGAAAGCGCTTGCGGGTGAGCGCCAGGGCCACCCAGTACGCGGCCACGGTGGTCACGGCGATCACCAGGCCGTGGCGCAGCGGGTGCTGCGGCCACTGGTCCATGAAGAGGGGGCGCACCAGCTCCACGGCATTGGTGAGCGGCAGCCAGTCCGAGGCGAGGCGTATGGCCGTGGGCAGCTGTTCGCGCGGGAAGAAAACACCCGACAGGAACATCATGGGCGTGAGCACCAGCGTGAAGTAATAGGTGAAGAAGTCATAGCCCTTGGCCAGCGCATTGAAGATGAGCGCGATGCTGGAAAACATGATGCCCACGCACAGCAGCACCGGCCAGGCCACGATCAGCTTGGGGCTGTAGCTGATGCCCAGCGCGAGCATCACCCCCAGGATGGCGGTGGTGGTGAACAGCGCCTTGAATGCGGCCCACAGCATCTCGGCCAGCAGCACGCTGTCCAGACTGATGGGGGCGTTCATGATGCCGTCCCAGGTCTTTTGCACATGCATGCGCGAGAAGGCCGAGTACAGCGCTTCGAAGCTGGCCGCATTCATGGCGCTCATGCAGATCGACCCGCTGGCCAGGAACAGGATGTAGGGCACGTTCTGCCCGCCCACCTGCACCTGTCCCACCAGCGCCCCCATGCCGTAGCCGAAGGCCACCAGCCACATCAGCGGCTCGGCGATGTTGCCCAGCAGGCTGGGCACCGCCAGCTTGCGCCACACCAGCAGGTTGCGCAGAAACACGGGCCACCAGCGCATCGACAGGTCGGGCGCGCGCCAGGGGCTGGGCGTGGTGGGCGTGGGCATGTCAGCCTTCCTCGCGGATTTGACGTCCGGTGAGCTTGAGGAACAGGTCCTCCAGGTTCGCGGGCCGGTGCAGGGTGCGCAGGCTGCCATGGGCCGACAGCGCCTGCAGCAGCGGGCGTGCGTCCTGCGTGTAGAAGAACACGGTCTCGCCGCTGACTTCCACACGCCGCGCCAGCGGACGCAACTGCGCATCCTGCGCCAGGGCCAGCGCGCCCGGGCCGTAGGCCTCGACCACGTCGGGTTCCAGGTGCTCGGCGATCAGCGCGCGCGGCGTGCCTTCGGCGATCTTGCGGCCATGGTCCAGCACCAGCAGGCGCGAGCACAGGCGCTCGGCCTCATCCATGAAGTGCGTCGTCAGCAGGATGGCCTTGCCGCCCTGCAGCAGCTGCTGCAGCCGCTCCCACATCAGGTGGCGGGCCTGCGGGTCCAGGCCGGTGGTGGGCTCGTCCAGCAACAGCAGGCGCGGGTCGTTGACCAATGCGCGCGCCAGCGACAGGCGCCGGCGCATGCCCCCCGACAGTTCGCCCGGCCGCGCGTCGGCCTTGGCCGTGAGCGCGGCGAACTCCAGCAGCGGCGCGATGCGCTGTGCCATGGCCGCGCCCTTCAGGCCGAAGTAGCGCCCGAACACGCGCAGGTTTTCGGCGCAGCTGAAGTCCGGGTCCAGGCTGTCGAACTGCGTGACCACGCCCAGTTGGGCCTTGATGGCCAGCGCGTCCTGCGGCATGGCGAGCGGCGCAGCGCCGCCGCCAGGGTGAAAGTGCACGCTGCCCTCGTCGGGCGCCGTGAGGCCCAGGCACATGCGCAGGGTGGTGGTCTTGCCCGCGCCGTTGGGGCCGATCACGCCCAGGCACTCCCCCGGCGCGATGGCGAACGACAGCCCATCCACCACGGTGGCGGTGCCATAGCGCTTGCGCAGGTCGCGGGCTTCCAGAAGCACTTGCATGGCGCGATTGTGGGGGGAAGACCGCGCCATTGCAGAGGTTTATGAGAAAAATGGCGCTGGTGCTTTACTGACAAGCGCTGATAGCTATCAAAACCAGAGTGTTCTGAGAGTGGGGCGCCCTTTGGATGCCCGCTTTCCATGGTCCAATCGTCAAAGCCAACCAACCACGATGAACACCATGGACACAACCGGATTCCAGGACACGCTGGCCGTTCTGGCGGGCGCCCTGGGCAGCGGCCTGCTGATGGGTATCGAGCGCGAACGGCGCAAGGGCCAGGGCCCGTTGCGCGCGCTCGCGGGCGTGCGCTCGTTCACGCTGGCGGCGGTGTCGGGTGCGACGGCGGCGCTGCTGGGCAGCGAGGCGCTGGTGGCGGTGGGCGCGGTGTTCATTGCGCTGCTGGGCGTGGTGGCCTATGCGCGCGACCGCTCCGAAGACCCCGGCGTGACCACCGAGATCGCGCTGCTGCTGGCCTACCTGATCGGCGTGCTGTGCACGCAGAGCCTGCCCGTGGCGGCGGGGCTGGCCGTCGCCGTGACCAGCCTGCTGGCGGCGCGTGAGGCGCTGCATGAGTTTTCACGCGAGTGGCTGCGCCAGGGCGAGGTGCGGGGCGGGCTGATCCTGGCTGCGCTGGCGCTGCTGGTATTGCCGCTTGCGCCCAATCAGCCCCTGTGGGGGGAGGCGCTGAACCCCCAGGTGCTGGTGCGCCTGGTGGTGGTGCTGCTGGTGATCCAGGCGCTGGCGCATCTGGCGCGCCGGCTCATGGACGCGCGCCGCGCGAACGCCCTGTCGGCGCTGGCCTCGGGTTTCATCTCCAGCACCGCCACCATCGCCAGCCTGGGCGTGGCCGTGCGCGAGGGGCGCGAGCCCGTGCGCGCGCAGGGGGGCGCGGCCGTGCTGTCGTGCGTCGCGACCATGGCGCAGATCCTGGTGGTGGCGGCCACCGTGCAGCCCCAGTGGCTGGTGCGGTTGTGGGCGCCGGCCCTGGCGGGCGGGGTGGTGGCGCTGGTCTGGGGGTGGGCGCTGCTGCGAAGCATGCCCGCGGGTGAGGCGCCGGCCCCGGCGGACGTGGACGGCACGGCGCTATTCAAGCTGCGCGACGCGCTGCTGATCGCCGCGCTGCTCACGGCTGTGCAGGTGCTGGTGCAGGCACTGCGCGGCTGGTGGGGCGACGCGGGCCTGCTGGCCGGTGCCCTGGTGGCGGCGCTGGCCGACGTCCATGCGGCCGCCGCGGCCATCATGTCGCAGGGCCGGCCGCTGGACCCCGTGGGGCCCAGCCTGGTGAGCGCGCTGGCGGCGGGGCTGAGCGTGCACGCCGTCAGCAAATGCGTGACGGCCCTGGTCAGCGGGGGCTGGCGTTATGCCGTGGCGGCCGGTGGCGGCGTGGTGCTGCACACGCTGGCTTTCGTCGCGGTGTTGTTGCTACTCTAAATTGATAAAAAGCGGCTCAAACGCTTATGGGATAAGCGCGAGCAGCTATCGATGAAGTAGCAATGGCTGCGGCTACTGGAACGCCACTTCGGCAAAGCTGCGCAGCTTGCGGCTGTGCAGCCGGTGCACACCACCCGCGCGCAGGATGTCGATGGCGCGCATGCCGATGCGCAGATGCTGGTCCACGCGTTCGCGGTAGAAATGGTTGGCCATGCCGGGCAGCTTGATCTCGCCGTGCAGCGGCTTGTCGCTCACGCACAGCAGGGTGCCGTAGGGCACGCGGAAGCGAAAACCGTTGGCGGCGATGGTGGCGCTTTCCATGTCCAGCGCCACTGCGCGGCTTTGGCTGAAGCGGCGCTGGGGCATGTTGTCGGGCAGCAATTCCCAGTTGCGGTTGTCGGTGCTGGCCACGGTGCCGGTGCGCATGATGCGCTTGAGCTGGTCCTGCGGCATCTGCGTCACGTCGGCCACGGCCTGCTGCAGCGCCATCTGGATCTCGGCCAGCGCGGGGATGGGCACCCACAGCGGCAGCTCCTCGTCCAGCACATGGTCCTCGCGCACGTAGGCGTGGGCCAGCACGTAGTCGCCCAGCTGCTGGCTGTTGCGCAGGCCCGCGCAGTGGCCCAGCATCATCCAGGCGTGGGGGCGCAGCACGGCGATGTGGTCGGTGATGGTCTTGGCGTTGCTCGGGCCCACGCCGATGTTGACCATGGTGATGCCGCTGCGGTCCGCGCGCACGAGGTGGTAGGCGGGCATCTGCGGCAGGCGGGCCGGGGCCACGCCCAGGTCGTCGCCGACCTGCGCGGGCAGGCCCGTGCGGCGCGTGACCACGTTGCCCGGCTCAATGAAGGCGATGTACTCGCTGTCGGGCTTGGCCATCTCGGCATGGCCCAGGCGCACGAACTCGTCGATGTAGAACTGGTAATTGGTGAACAGCACGAAGTTCTGGAACCACTCGGGCTGCGTGCCGGTGTAGTGGCGCAGGCGGTGCAGCGAATAGTCCACGCGCGGCGCGGTAAACAGCGACAGCGGCTGCGCCTCGCCAGCGCGCGGCGACCAGGTGCCGTTGGCAATGCCGTCGTCCATGGCCTCCAGGTCGGGCAGGTCGAACACGTCGCGCATCAGCATGCGCCGCTCGGGGCTGAGCGTGCCTTCGATGTGGTCGTGCTCGGCGAACGAGAAGTGGATGGGGATGGGCTGATTGCTCACGCCCACTTCCAGCTCGACGTTGTGGCTGGCGCGCAACAGGCGCAGCTGCTCCGTGTAGTAGTCGGCGAACAGGTCAGGCCGCGTGAGCGTGGTCTCGTAGCGCCCCGGCCCCTCCACGAAGCCATAGGCCAGGTGCGTGGGCGCGCGCGCCACGGTGCTGGTCTGCACACGCACGAAGGGATAGAACGCGCGCACGGGCGCGGCGGGCGTCTCTCCCGCCACGAAGCGCTGCATGGCGCTGCGCAGGTGGTCGATCTGCTGCTGGTAGATGCGCTGCACCTGGGCCAGTGCCTCGGTCTCGGTCGCGTGGAAGGTGGGATCGGGAAGTGCGGGGATCTGAGCCATGGTGCCTATTGTCCACGCCGCCTATTGTCCACGCCACATGTGTCAGCGTGGGCACGGCGCCGGGCCAGGCCGGCCGCTCACTCGGCCTGGGCGCGCAGCCAGTCGCGGGCGCGCTGCGCATCCATGGGCGGTGCGATGCCAAAGCCCTGCGCCAGTTCGCAGCCCAGGCGCCGCAGCAGCGCGAGCTGCTCCGCGGTCTCCACGCCTTCGGCCACGGGCTGCAGCTGCAGGCTGCGCGCGAGCTGGATGATGGCGGTGACGATGGCCACGTCTTCGCTGTCGGCAGGCGTGTCGGTGACGAAGGAGCGGTCCACCTTGATCTTGTCCAGCGGGTAGCGTTTGAGGTAGGCCAGCGACGAGTAGCCCGTGCCGAAGTCGTCCACCGTTACGGCAACGCCCAGGGCCTGCAGGGCCTGCAGGGTGGTGCGCGTGTGGTCGGCCTGCTGCATGAGGGCGGATTCGGTGATCTCCACCTCCAGGTACTGCGGTGCGAGCCCCGCGGACTGCAGCACCTGGGCGATCTCGCCCACCACGTCGCGCTGGCGGAACTCGATGGCCGAGAGGTTCACCGCCACCGGCACCCGGGGCAGCCCTTCGTCGTGCCATGCCTTGAGCTGACGACAGGCTTCGTGCAGCACCCAGCGGCCAATGGGCGTGATGAGCCCGCGCGATTCGGCGAGCGGAATGAACTCATCCGGCCCCACGAGGCCGCGCACCGGGTGTCGCCAACGCACCAGCGCCTCAAAGCCCACCAGCCGGCCGTCGGCCACCCGCACCTGGGGCTGGTAGTGCAGTGCGAAGGCCCCTTGGAACACGGCCTCGCGCAGCAGGTGCTCTTGCTGCAGCAGCTCCGTGGGTTGGCCTTCCATGCCCGGTTCATAGAACATGCGCGTGCCCCGCCCGCTTTCCTTGGTGTGGTGCATGGCCGCGTCGGCGCGCCGCAGCAGCTCGTCGGGGCTGTAGCCGTCGTCCGGAAAGACGCTGATGCCGATGGAAGGCGACAGCGACAGTGGCGTGCCACCGATGGCGAACTCGGCGCGCACGCGCGCCAGCAGCGCATCGGCCACTTCGGCCGCTGCGGCGCGGTTGGCCAGGTCGGGCAGCAGCACGATGAATTGGTCGCCGCCCACACGCGCGACGAAGTCGGTGGCTTTCACCCCGTCCTGCAGGCGCCGCGCAATCTCTATCAGCAGCTGGTCGCCGGCCTGGTTTCCCAGCGACTCGTTGACCGTCTTGAAGTGGTCCAGGTCGATGAACAGCACGGCGGCGCGGGTCTGCCGCTCCTGCGCGGCACTCGCCATGCGTGCCAACTGCATCATGAGGTGGCGCCGGTTGGGCAGTTGGGTCAGCGTGTCATGCAGCACCAGGAAGCGCGCCTGCTCCTGCGCCTGCTCCTGCGCCTGCTTGCGCGCCGTGATGTCGCGCACCACCACCACGCGGTAGTCACCCTCCTGCTGGGGCATGGTCTTGCCCACCACCTCGATCGGGATCACGCGGCCGTCCTTGTGGCGCATGGCGAGCTCGTAGGGCTTCTCGCTGCCGCGGCGCGTGTATTCCACGGCCAGCGCGCGGTACTCGGGCAGCGCGAAATCGAAGATGGATTGGCCTACGAGCTCGGCCAGCGAATAGCCGACCATGCGCTGCAGCGCTTCGTTGGCATCCAGAATGCGCCCGTCGCGGTGAAAGGCAAGTCCCTCCTCGGTAGCGATGGCGAACTTGCGCATGCGCTCCTCGCTCTGGCGCACGGCGCGCTCGGCCTCCCAGTGGTGGGTGATGTCGTTGATGAGCACGAATGCACCCACCATCGCGTTGCGTCCTTCGCGCACCCCGAAGTGCGGCTGCAGGCTGATCTCCAGCATATGCGCGCGCCCCTGCGGGCCGGCGTATTCGCGGGGGTACTGAACGCTCTCCCCAGCCAGCGCGCGCTGCACGTAGGGCAGGATCTCCTGCCAGGCCTTTTCGCCGATCGCCTCGCGCACCGTCTTGCCGATGATGCTCTGCACCGTTTGCCCGCTGAAGGCGGCGTAGCGCTGGTTGGCGAACACGCAGCGCAGGCTGGTCGATTCGTAATAGGCCAGCATGACGGGCACCGAGTCGGCGATGAGCCGCAGCAGCGCATCACTGGCGCGGGGGCCCAGGTCGGGCAGGGAGGGGGAGGCAGGGGGGCGAGGGGAGGGCATATCCAGTGCCAGTGGGCGGTCGGTCCCGGAGCTTATATCCCAACGCCTGGCCTTTGGCGAGCAGGCGTGTCCGGCGGCGCGCCGGGCGCTTGTGTGCCAGCAGGGCGGCACGGCGGCGGGATAATCGCTGCATGCCTTCCGCACCCTCCGGCCCCTTGAGCGTTCCCGCGTGGATGACGCCCCACAACCTGCTGCGCGCCTCGGTGGGCGTGGCCCTGCTCACCATCGTGCTCAAGACGCTGGCCTGGTGGGTCAGCGGCTCGGTGGGCCTGCTGTCGGATGCGCTGGAGTCGTTCGTCAATCTGGCGGGCGCGATGTTCGCGCTGGCCATGGTGACCATTGCGCGCCGCCCGGCGGACGGCGACCACCCCTACGGACACCACAAGGCGGAATATTTCTCGTCCGGCTTCGAGGGCATTCTCATCGTGGGGGCCAGCATCGCCATCCTCTGGGCGGCCGTGCTGCGGCTGATGCACCCGCAGCCGCTGGAGCAACTGGGCTGGGGCATGGGCCTGTCGCTGTTGAGCACGGCCTGCAACGGCCTGCTGGCCTGGGGCATGCTGCGCGCGGCGCAGGTGCACCGGTCGCTGGCGCTGGAAGGCGATGCGCGGCACCTGATGACCGACGTGTGGACCTCCATCGGCGTGGTGGGCGGGCTACTGGCCGCTGGCGCCACCGGTTGGCTGTGGCTGGACCCGCTGGTGGCGATCGCGGTGGCGTTGAACATCCTGCGCGAAGGGGGCGCGCTGATCTGGCGCGCCTCGCAGGGTCTCATGGACGAAGCCATGGAGCCCAGCCTGCTGGCGCGCGTGTTCACGGTGTTGGGCGAGCACAACCACGCCAGCGCAGGGGTGGTGTATTTCGACAGCCTCACCTCGCGCCGCGCCGGCGCGCGCAACTACGTGGATCTGCACATGCATGTGCCCGCGCACTGGACGCTGGGGCATGCCGCCGAGCAGCGCACCGCCGTCGAGCAGGCCCTGATGCAGGCCGTGCCCGGCCTGCGCGCCACCATCGAACTACTGCCCGAGGGGCAGGCTACGGTGTTCGAGACCGCCGAGGCGGCCGCGCCGGGAGGAGCCGGCACATGATCGGCCTGCTGCAGCGCGTGCGCGAGGCGCGCGTGGAAGTGGCCGGCGAGATCGTGGGCCGCATCGGCCCGGGGCTGCTGGCGCTGGTGTGCGCCGAGCAGGGCGACAGCGAGGCGCAGGCCGACAAGCTGCTGGCCAAAATGCTCAAGCTGCGCATCTTCAGCGACGAGGCCGGCAAGATGAACCGCAGCGTGCAGGACCTGGACGGGCAGGGCGCCTGCGGCGGCCTGCTCATCGTCAGCCAGTTCACCCTGGCCGCCGACACGCGCGGCGGCAACCGGCCCAGCTTCACGCAGGCGGCACCGCCGGCGCAGGGGGAGCGGCTGTACGACTACTTCGTCGCCCAGGCGCGCGCCGTGCACCCCATGGTGGCCACGGGCCGCTTTGCCGCCGACATGCAGGTGCACCTGGTCAACGACGGACCGGTGACCCTTCCGCTGCGGATAGCGCCGCCGGGATAATTGGCGACCATGACCATCTCTTCAGGCGCGTCGCCTGCTCCGTCCGCCTCCGCCTTCTCATCGCTGCCTCTGTCCCCTGAAATGCTGGCCAACCTGCAGCAGCTGGGCTATGCGCAGATGACGCCCATCCAGGCCGCCAGCCTGCCTTTCAGCCTGCAGGGCCGTGATCTGATCGCCCAGGCCAGCACCGGCAGCGGCAAGACAGCGGCCTTTGGCTTGGCCATGGTCGATCGGCTGAACCCGCGCTGGTTCGCCGTCCAGGGCCTGGTGCTGTGCCCCACGCGCGAGCTGGCCGATCAGGTGGCCACCGAGATCCGCCGCTTGGCGCGTGCGCAAGACAACATCAAGGTCGTCACTGTGTATGGGGGCGTGCCTTCGCGCGGCCAGATTGCTTCGCTGGAGAACGGTGCCCACATCGTGGTCGGCACGCCGGGCCGCGTGATGGACCTGATGGAGCGCGGCAAGCTCGACATCGCCAACCTCAAGACCTTGGTGCTTGACGAGGCCGACCGCATGCTGGACATGGGCTTCCTGGCCGATATTGAGACCGTGGTGCGCCAGTGTCCGGCCGAGCGCCAGACCCTGCTGTTCTCCGCCACCTATCCCGACGGCATTGCGGGACTGGCACAGCGTTTCATGCGCGCGCCCCAGATGGTGAAGGTGGCCGCCCAGCACGGTGCAGGCAAGATCGCGCAGCGCTGGTATGAGGTGGATGCACGCGAGAAGGTCGACGTGGTGGCGCGCATGCTCGCGCACTTTCGCCCTGCGTCGAGCATTGCCTTCTGCAATACCAAGCAGCAGTGCCGTAACGTGGTGACTGCGCTGCAGAGCCAGGGATTCAGTGCCCTCGCCCTGTTTGGCGAGTTGGAGCAGCGCGAGCGTGACGAGGTGCTGGTGCAGTTTGCCAACAAGAGCTGCAGCGTGCTCGTGGCCACCGACGTGGCGGCGCGCGGCATCGATATTGCCGACCTCTCGGCCGTGATCAACGTCGACGTGACGCCCGATCCCGAGGTACACATCCACCGCATCGGCCGCACGGGCCGCGGCGATGCCGAGGGGCTGGCGCTGAACCTGGTCAGCATGGATGAGATGGGCAGCGTGGGCAAGATCGAATTGCTGCAAGGCCGTGCCTGCGAGTTCTTTCCGGTGGATGAACTCACCCCTACGGCAGGGGGCGAACTGCAGCCACCCATGTGCACCATCCAAATCATCGGCGGGCGCAGGGAGAAGATCCGCGCCGGCGACGTGATGGGCGCCATGTGCGCCGACTTCGGCTATGCGCGCGAGCAGATCGGCAAGATCAGCGTCAACGATTTTTCCACCTACGTGGCCGTGGACCGCGCCATCGCGGCCCAGGCCTGCGCCAAGCTGAATGCGGGCCGCGTCAAAGGCAAGATGGTGAAGGCGCGCTTGCTGTAGCGCGCCTGGGGCCTTGGGGGCGGGGTTCAGCCCTTCAGGAAGAACAGCCCCGCCATCACCAGCCCCGTGGCCACAATGCCCCAGCGCAGCACCGGCGCAGGCAGTTGGCGTGCCACGCGCGCGCCGCCATAGCCGCCCAACGTGGCGGCCACCATCATCACCAGGGCCTGCGGCCACAGCACGATGCCGCCTGCGGCATAGATGGCCACGGCAATCGCCGTGAGCAGGGAAGACACGAGGTTCTTCATGCCGTTCATGGCGTTGAGCTGCGTCTGCCCCAGCAGCCCGAACAGCGCTAGCAGCAGGATGCCCAGGCCGCCGTTGAAATAGCCCCCGTAGGCCGCCACCGCCAGCATGCCCGCGCCGGCTTTCAGGGCCGAGGGCGTGCCATGGCCGGCTTTGCCGGCCCATTGGCGCAGCTGCGGGCCAAAGGCGAAGAGTGCCGTGGCCGCCAGCAGCAGCCAGGGCACGACCTTGCGGAAGGTGGCGTCGGGCGTGAACAGCAGCAGCGCCGCACCGGCCGAGCCGCCGATGAGCGACAGCACGACCACGGCGCGCATCGACAGGCCCGGCGGCGGCTGCATGTCTTCCCGAAAGCCCCAGGCACCGGCCATGTAGCCGGGCAGCAAGGCCACAGTGCCGGTGGCGTTGGCGACCACGGGCGGCACGCCGGTGAACACCAGCGCGGGCAGGGTGAGGAAGCTGCCGCCGCCGGCCACCGCGTTGAGCGCACCGGCGATGAATGCGGCGGTGAGCAGAAGTGCCAAGTGGCCGATGGAGGTCGTCCAGCCCAGGATGTCCATGCGTGGGTTCTTCCCTTAAGAGATGGTCGCCGCGTGAGAGGCGGACCTGCAGGACGCAGGTCGCGCGGCATCCTAGGCCGCACCGGCGGGCGCGTTTGTGACCTGGGCGCAAAACAGCTTTCCGCACCCCGGCGCCCGCGGTGGTGAGCGCCTGCCAGTTATGCCGCGTAGGGGTCCGCGAAGCCCAACTCCTGCAGGATGGCGGTCTCGTACGCTTCCATTTCCTGCGCGTCCTGTTCGCTGGTTTCGTGGTCCCAGCCCTGGGCGTGCAGCGTGCCGTGCACCAGCAGGTGGGCGTAGTGCTCCTCTAGCGTCTTGTTCTGCTCGCGGGCCTCGCGCTCGACCACGGGGGCGCAGAGCACCAGATCGGCCACGGCCACGGGCTCTTGCTGGTAGTCGAAGGTGAGCACGTTGGTGGCGTAGTCCTTGTGGCGGAACTCGCGGTTCAAGCGCTGGCCTTCCTCGGCGCCCACGATGCGCACGGTGATCTCGGCATCCACGGCCAGGGCGTGGCGGATCCAGCGCGCAACCGCGTGGCGGGGCAGGGTGGCGCGGTGCGCGGTGGCCTCCGCGTCGCGTGCAAATTGGAGGGACAAGGACAATTGGTTCAAAGCCATTTTGGCCTCCAGCGCTTATCTATCAAGCGCGAGTAGCTATGAATTTGTGAGCTTTTGGCCGGCGCCTACTCGCCCGCGCCGCGGCGGCTGCGCTGCGCGTCGTAGGCATCCACGATGCGCGCCACCAGCGGGTGGCGCACCACGTCGGCGCTGGTGAAGCGCGTGACGGCGATGCCCTTGACGCGCTTCAAAACCCGCTCGGCGTCGATCAGGCCGCTCATCGCGCCCTTGGGCAAGTCGATCTGGCTCACGTCGCCCGTGACCACCGCGCGCGCGCCGAAGCCGATGCGCGTGAGGAACATCTTCATTTGCTCGGGCGTGGTGTTCTGCGCCTCGTCGAGGATGACGAAGGCATTGTTCAGCGTGCGCCCGCGCATGAAGGCCAGCGGCGCGATCTCGAGCGCATTGCGCTCGAAGGCCTTCTGCACGCGGTCAAAGCCCATCAGGTCGTACAGCGCGTCATACAGCGGGCGCAGGTACGGGTCCACCTTCTGCGTCAGGTCGCCCGGCAGGAAGCCCAGGCGCTCGCCAGCTTCCACGGCCGGGCGGGTGAGCACGATGCGCTGCACGCTGCTGCGCTCCAGCGCATCCACCGCGCAGGCCACGGCCAGGTACGTCTTGCCGGTGCCCGCCGGGCCGATGCCGAAGGTGATGTCGTGCGTGGCGATGTTTTCCAGGTAGGTGGCCTGCGTGGGCGTGCGCGCGCGCAGGTCGGCGCGGCGCGTGGTGAGCTGGATGGCGCTGGCTTCGTCATCGCCCTGCATGCTGGCGTCGCCGGCCAGCATGAGTTGCAGGTGTTCTTCCTTGATGGGGCGATCCGCCATCTCGTACAGCGCCTGCAGCAGTTCCATGGCCTGCGTGGCCTTGGCCTTGGGGCCGTCCACCTTGAACTGCTCGTGCCGGTGGGCGATGGAGACCTGCAGCGCCGCCTCGATGGTGCGCAGGTGCACATCGGCGGGGCCGCACAGATGGGTCAGGCGCGTGTTGTTATGGGGGGTGAAGGTGTGGCGCAGGATCACGCTGATAATTCCGGTCGAAGTTCCGCGGCGGGTGTCCGGCGCGGCAAAGGACATCCATGATAGGCAAATTGACCGGCACGCTGCTGGAAAAGAACCCCCCCGAGGTGCTGGTGGACTGCCACGGCGTGGGCTACGAGGTGCAGGTCAGCATGAGCACCTTCTACAACCTGCCCGCCGTGGGCGAGCGGGTGAGCCTGCTCACGCAGTTCATCGTGCGCGAGGATGCGCAGCTGCTGTACGGCTTTGGCACGGCGCAGGAGCGCCAGGCGTTTCGCGAACTCATCAAGATCAGCGGCGTGGGGCCGCGCACAGCGCTGTCCATCCTCTCGGGCATGGGCGTGGCGGACCTGGCGCAGGCCGTCTCGCTGCAGGAAGCAGGGCGCCTGGTCAAAGTGCCGGGTATCGGCAAGAAAACCGCCGAGCGGCTGCTGCTGGAGCTGAAAGGCAAGCTGGGCGCGGACGTCGGCGTGCGCGCGCATGCGGCCAACGACAACCAGGCCGACATCCTGCAGGCGCTGCTGGCCCTGGGCTATAACGACAAGGAGGCCGCCGCTGCGCTCAAGGCGCTGCCGGCGGATGTGGGAGTGAGCGAGGGGATCAAGCTGGCGCTGAAGTCCCTGTCCAAGTAACCCCGCGGCCCGGTGGTCGCGCTCTGGAGGTCTTCACCATGAATCCATCCCGACTCGGCTGGGCGACGCTGCCCCTCGTATTGGCACTGGCTGCCTGTGGCGGCGGCGGCAACGACACGCCCTCTCCTGCGCCTCCGGTGGCGGGCGACCGTATCGAGCCCTATGACCCCAGCGGCACGGCCAAGGTGGCTACCTCGCAGCAGGCGGTGAGCCCGGTCGCCAATGCGCAAGCAACCCGTACCATCGCCCTCGGCGCGTTCACGGCCGTGAAGGACGTGGTCTCCTCCACTCCCGGAACGCCCTTGCAGATCGGCGAGGCGCGCAGCGTAGCGGACACCGCCACCGTCGTCGCCACCTCGGCTCTGCTGCGCTGGCAACCGACGGCACGGGGCACGCAGGCCGCCGCGCTGCGCTTCACGGCCGACGGAGCGCATGGCGTGCGTCTGGGCGTGCTCGTGCAGTCGCTGCCCGAGGGCGCGGTGCTGCGCTTCTACGGCGAGCAGGGAGCGGGGGCCATGGAGGTGCGCGCGTCCGAGCTGCAGGACATGGCCGCGCGCAATGCGCGTGGCGGTGCGGATGACACCACCGCGCGCACCTATTGGAGCCCGGACTTCAGCGGCCCGCAGACCACACTGGAAGTGGAGATTCCCGCTGCGGCCTCGCCAGCGGCCGTCCGACTGTCCGTGCCGCGGCTGTCGCATTTCACGCTGGCGCCCGCACAGGCCGAGCAGGCCCTTGCCCAGAAGGTGGGCGAGTCGGGCAGCTGCAACGTGGACGCGACCTGCCGGCCGGAGTTCAACGACCAGAGCCGCTCGGTGGCGCGCATGATCTTTGTTCGCGACGATGGCAATGGCTACCTGTGCACCGGCACGCTGCTCAACGATGCGGCGTCCAGCGGTACGCCCTACTTCCTGAGCGCCAACCATTGCATTTCCACGCAGGCCGTGGCGTCCACGCTCACCACGGACTGGTTCTACCGTTCCGGCAGCTGCGGCACCGCCACCGTGAACCCCGCCGCCGCGCGCGTCACCGGCGGTGCGGCGCTGCTGTACGCGTCCGCCACCACGGACACGGCCTTCATGCAGCTCAACAGCCAGGCGCCTGCCGGCATCGTCTATGCAGGCTCGTACTTTGGCGGGGTGGGCGTTGGCACGGCGCTGGCGGGTGTGCACCATCCCCAGGGCGATCTGCAGAAGGTCAGCCTGGGCTCCGTGCAGCGCTACAGCACGTGCGTGGACAACAGTTGCCGTTCCAGTAATGCGGACGACGGCACCTTCCTTACGCTGGGCTGGCAGGAGGGGACGACCGAAGGCTGCAGCAGCGGCTCGGCCGCGTTCGTGACGTTTGGCGAGCGCCGCTATGTGGTGGGCCAGCTTCTGGGCGGAACCGCCAGCTGCGCTGCGCGCGACGGCGTGGACTATTACGGTCGTTTCGACACCAGCTACCGCACGGCGCTGCGGCGCTGGCTGAATCCGACGGCGGCCAACTAGGGCCTGTTCACACTATTTTTGCCAGTGCGAATGGCGTGAAAACCGCGCCAATCTAGGCGCGTGACGACGCCAAGGCCGGGGCCTTGGCTAGGAGGGCAACGACGAATNCGCCTTGCGCCTGGCCCTTTTTGATCGCAACGCATCTGGCAAAAATAGTGTGAACAGGCCCTAACCCACCAGCACCAGCCCGGGCGGCAGGCTGTCGCCCAGGCTGCGCTGCTGGTCCTCGGCCTCCATGGCCGTGGGCTGTTCCACCAGCGCGATCCAGCGTGCGGGCGCGTGGGTGGCGCGCATCTTTTCCAGCACTTCGGTGCGCAGAGCGTCGGGCAGGTCGCGGGCGCGGTCGCCGGTCATGCGGGCGATCTGCACGGCGGCGAACAGGGCATGCTCGTTGTGGCGCCAGTCCTCGCGCAGCGTGGCATGCAGAAACTCGGCCGCGGCCTCGGGCGGCATCACGCGGTGGGCGTTGGCTGCCAGCGGCTGGCGCGCGGCCAGGCGGCCGATGGCCCACCAGGTCTGTGCGGACTCATCGGGCCGCAGCAGGCGCTGCAGCATCCACTGGCCCATTTCCTGGCGGTACTGCCAGGGCACGGCCTCCATGGCGGCGAACAGGCGCAGCATGTCGTCGTAGCTGCCCCACGCGGCCTTGCCCTGGCTGCGTTGCACGGTCTTTTGCATGCAGCCGGCCACCGCTTCCAGCACCTGCATCTGCTGCGCCTCGTCCAGACCCGCGGCCACACGGCGCCAGAACACCCACCATTCGGTCCAGTTGGCGGCGTCCTGGCCGTGGCCCAGGCCCTGGGGGTAGAGCTGCCAGACCTGCGCGATGCGCCACGCGTCCAGCTCGGCGCCCACCCCGGGGCGCAAGCACCAGCCTGCCAGGTTGAGCCACGTGCGTTCGTGCTCGGGCGTGCGCCGGCGGCGGCGCGCACGCGCCAGCAATGCATCGAACAGCGCGCGCAGCAAGGCCACGTCCCAGCCGGCGCGCGGGCCCAGGATTTTTTCCAGCGACTGGCGCAGCTGGCGCACCTCCCTGGGCGCCACGTCCTGTGCCTGGGTGCCGAAGATGCGGTCGATCAGCGCCAGCGCCTGGGGCAGGCGTGAGGCTTTACCCTCCGAGCCTTTTTGGCCGCTGACGCTTTCCGATTCTGCGCTGGCAGCTATCGATTTGGAAGCGCCATCGGTGCCCGCCGCGCCGCGCACGGCGAAGGGCAGCAGCCAGGATTGGTCCGCCTCCTGCGTTGCCACGCAGCGCACCTCCAGCGTGCCCACCTCGGTCATGCAGGCCTGCAGCTGCACCTCCACCTGGGCGGTGGCGCGGCCTTCGGGTGCGGGCAGCACCGTGGCCAGCGGCGGCAATTCCGCCCAGCCGTCGCCCTCCAGCGGTGCGATCTGCCCGGCCTGCGCCTGGCCCTGGCTGCGCGCCACCAGCGCGAAGCGCACGGCCTGGCCCAGCCGCAGCGCGAAGCGCCGGCTCGTCAGGACCAGGCGCACGCCTTCTTCGGTGCCGCGGGGCAGCAGGCAGACGCCCTGCGGCGCAGTGCCCGCCTTGCCCGGCAGCACCAGCCAGTAGCTGCGCGCCGAGCCGCCGCCGATGCGTGGGACTATGGTTTTAGGAGCTGCTGGCGCTTGTCCTGATTGGGTTGTGTGCGTATTTGCTGATGAATGCTGCGCCAGGCCGTACGCCGCGGCACCGCGTGCTACGGCCCAGTCGGGGTGCGGGTTGTGCAGCACGCGGGGCGGTGCGCCGCGCCAGTGCGCAAGCACCTCCGTGAGCCGCTGCACCAGCGCCGGCGCATGGAATACCCCGCCGTTGAGCAGCAGGGTGTCGGGCAAGTCGCCCCCGGCGTGCTGCGCCAGGAACTGCGCCAGATGGCGCGTGATGGCCGCGTCGGCGGGGTAGGGCAGGCCCAGCCCGCGCAGCGCACCCTGGCGGCGCGCCGGGCGATCGCCAATCGGCACCTGCGGCAGAAAGCCTTCCACCACGCATTGCAGCACCTGCGCGCGCGTGAGCGTGGCCGTGTGTGTCTGCGCCAGCATGCGGCTGCCCGTGCCCAGCAGCGTGACTGCGGCGCTGTCGGGGGCGCCGTCGGCCAGCAGCAACTCCTTGGCCTGCCGGCAGCGCTGCACCAGTTGGGCAAAGCGCGCGGCGGGCAAGCGCGCGGCGGGCAAACGCGCGGCGGGCAGGTGGCCACCGTCGCCGGCGAACTGCGGCTCCAGCAGGTGCGCCAGCGCCAGGTCCATGTTGTCGCCGCCCAGCATCAGGTGCTCTCCCACGGCGATGCGCGTCAGCCGGGGCGTGCCATCGGCCTGCGTGTCCACGCGGATCAGCGTGAGGTCCGTGGTGCCGCCGCCCACGTCCACCACCAGCACCAGGCGGCAGCCCGCCAATTGCGCGGCCAGTTGTTCGCCTTGCAGCGCCAGCCAGTCGTGGAATGCGGCCTTGGGCTCTTCCAAGAGCTGCAGCGCTGGCAAGCCGGCCAGGCGTGCGGCTTCCAGCGTGAGCGCGCGCGCGCCCTCGTCGAACGAAGCCGGCACGGTGAGCACCAGGTCTTGCGCATGCAGCGGCGCATCGGGGTGGGCGGCGTCCCATGCCGCGCGCACATGTGCCAGGTACGACGCGCTGGCCTGCACCGGCGAGACCCGGGCCACGTCCTGCGGCGCGCCCCAGGGCAGGATGGGCGCCGTGCGGTCCACGCTTGGGTGGGACAACCAGCTTTTGGCGCTTTCCACCAGCCGCCCTGGCACGGCTGCACCCAGGTCGCGTGCCCAGCGGCCGAGGGTGGCGGGGGTGTCGTCCGTGGCCTCCAGGGGCGGCCAGGGCTGTCGCCACGCCTCGCCCAACTCGCCGGGTGCCGCCTGGTAGCGCGCCGAGGGCAGCAGCGGCTGCGCCTGCAGCTCGCCCGCCGAGAGGCGCTGCGGGATGGGCAGCAGTGCGATGTCCGCCGCGCGGCCTTCCAGCGGCGCATAGGCGCAGGCGGTGTGGCTGGTGCCCAGGTCGATGCCGACGGTGTAGCGTTTCACCCGGCTAAGCCCATGAAGACAGCGCGCGTGCGATGCGCGCGTTGAACCGCTGCACCTGGGCGGCGGACAGGCGCTCGGCGCCGTAGAGCGAGAGCATGTCGAAGGCACTGCGTGGCGCGCAGGTGCCCAGCAGCGCGGTCTTGAGCACGCGCCGCACAGGCCGGCGCAGCACCAGCCGGTCCACCCACCAGGGCGAGCCCAGCGTGGTGATGGCCAGTGTCCTGCGCAGCCGGTGCAGGCGGGGGCGGATGGGCCCCAGGTCGCGCGCATGGTCGTAAGCCACGCCGGGCGCCCATACGCGGTCGAACCAGCCCTTGAGCACCGCCGGAAAGCCGAACCACCAGGTCGGAAAGACCAGCACCAGCGCCTCGGCCTGCAGCAGCCGGTCGATCTGCGCTTGCACGGCGCCGCCGTCGAAGGCCGTGCCGTAGTAGCTGCGGCGCTCCGCCGCCGTGAGCGCGGGCGCGAAGCCCGTGCGGCACAGGTCCTCCACCTGCACCGTGTGCCCTGCGGCGGTGAGGGTGCGGATGGCTTCCTGCGCCAGCGACTGGCACAGGCTGTCCTCCAGCGGATGCGCGATGACGACCAGGCAGTGCATGGCGCTGGCGTCAGGCCTGTGTCTGGGCGCGCACGTCGAATTCCACCTTCCAGCGCTCATGGCCTCCCACGGGCACGGCGCTCAGCTCCAGCGTGCCGATGTCGGTCACGCGGGCGTGCAGGGTGACGGGTACGACCTCGCCGGGCGTGCGGCCCTCGGGGGGCAGGTGGGCCTCGATCTCCTGCAGTTCCACCAGCTCTTCGGGTCCCCAGAAGTCCAGCAGCGTGCCCACGGTGTCGCCGCGGCGCACGCTGGAGCCGAAGAAGCGCAGCCGCACCGGCTCGCCCACCACCAGGCCGAATTCCTGGGCATGCAGCGCGACCTCGGTGCCTTCCTCCATGCCGAACGGCGCCAGGCACAGTGCGCTCAGGGGCGGCTCCATGCCGGGAATGGCGGGCATGTTGCTCTCCACGCCCACGTAGTAGCTTTGCGCCGTGCCGCCGCGGATGCGCACGCCGCGCCCCGCCGCAGTGACATGGCCGAAGTACGCCGCGCCGCGTGCCACGGCCAGGTCCAGATGGGCGCCTTCCAGCAGCCGGGCCGGGGCGGCGCCCTCGGCAGCCAGCCAGCCGTTGATGACACCGACGATGCGCTCAGCGATCTGGGGGGCCTTCAGCACGCCGCCGTTGAACAGAAGGGCCGTGGGGTGCAGGAAGCTGGCGCCCCCCGCTTGCCTGCCGGCCAGGCCAGGGATCTGTGCCGTGGCATCCAGCTGGCGCGACAGGAAGGCCGCCAGGTGGCGCGTGACGGCCGCGTCCTGCGCGTAGGGCAGGCCCAGTTGCGTGAGCGCGCCGCGCGCGCGGGTCAGCGGCTTGTCGCCCACGGCCACCTGCGGGAAGAACCCATCGACCAGCAGCGCCTGCACTTCGGCGCGCGTCACCTCGGTGCGGATGCTGCCGCCGATCAGCTTGCTGCCGCGGCTGGGGACGACCACGGGCACGGATGGCAGCGCCTCGTCGGCCAGCAGCAGCTCCTTGGCTGCGCGGCAGCCATGGGCCAGGGCGCGGGTCTGCCAGGCGTCCAGCGGCTTGCCCTCCTGGGCCAGCTTGCGCGCCACGCCATAGGCCAGGGCCAGGTCCATGTTGTCGCCGCCCAGCAGGATGTGCTCTCCCACCGCCACGCGCTGCAGTTCCAGGGCGCCGTCCTTCTCCAGCACCGCGATCAGCGACAGGTCCGTGGTGCCGCCGCCCACGTCCACCACCAGGATGATGTCGCCACTGGCGACCTGCTTGCGCCACCCGCCGCCGCTGGCCTGGATCCAGCTGTACAGCGCGGCCTGGGGCTCTTCCAGCAGCGTCAGGCGCTCCAGGCCGGCGGCGCGGCAGGCCTCGGCGGTCAACTCGCGCGCGGCCGGGTCGAACGATGCGGGAATGGTGACGGTGATGTCCTGCTGCTCCAGCGGCGCATCGGGGTGGGCCTGGTTCCAGGCCCAGCGCAGGTGCGACAGGTAGCGCGCCGATGCGGCCAGGGGCGACACGCGTGGCACCTCTGGCGGCGCATCGGGCGGCAGGATGGGCGCACGCCGGTCCACGCCCGGGTGGCACAGCCAGCTCTTGGCGCTGGACACCAGACGGATCGGCGTGGCCGCGCCGCGCGTGCGCGCCAGCTCGCCCACCACGCAGTCCTGGCCTGCGCCGCCACCGGGCAGCGCCGTGTCGGCGGCGCTCAACTCGCTCTCATGCGGCAGGTATAGGAAGGAGGGCAGCAGCGGCCGCGCCTCCACGCTGGCCGGTCCGGTGAGCTGCGGAATAGCCAGCACCTGCTGCACGACGGCGTCGCCGTCGCTGGCGTGCCGGTCCACGTACGACAGCGCGCAGTGCGTGGTGCCCAGATCGATGCCGATGCTGTACTGGGCGTTGTTTTTGCCTGTAGCGCTTGCGGGGTAAGCGCTGGCAGCTATGGTTTCAGGAGCGTTGGGCATATCCGCGTTCACAGCTCCACCTCGGCCTGGGCCAGCACGGCGGCGGCCCGCGGGTCGGTGAGCTGCGGCAGGCGCACGGCGGTCGCCTTCCAGCCGCGGTGGGTCAGTTGGCCCGTGAACGGCGCCTGGCCGAGCACATTGCCCGTGAGGCGCACGGCCGTGGCGTCAAAGCCGACCGGCAGGGTGACGTGGCTGCCCTCGCCCTCGGGGCGCACGGCCTCGATGGTGAAGTGCTCGCGCAGCACCTTGCGGCAGCCCTCGTGGACCACGCGCGCGGCGGCGCCGATCTCGGCGTCGGAGTAGGGCGCCACGTCTTCCTGCAGAAAGTCCACCAGGCGCGCCTCGCGCTGCAGCAGGCCCAGCAGCTGCAGCGCGGCGGTGTCGGTGGCGACGTCGACGCGCTTTTCCACCACTTTCTCGACGGGCACCTCCACGCGGACCTCGACGATCTTCTCCACGATTGTTTCCACGGGCACTTCCACCCGCACTGCCTGGGGAGCCGGTGGCGCCACGTCGGCGGCCAGCGCTTCACCCGCGCGCAGGCGCTGGATGTCGGCGGCCAGGCGGCCGTTGCCCAGGATGGCGAAAAAGCTGCCGATGGCGATGGCCATGCGGCTCAGGAAGGAGGGGTGTGCTGGAGTGTTCATGGGCTGTCGCTGCAAGGGGGCGCCGGGCCGAGGCGGCGCGGCGCACAGGGGCGGGTGCGGCGTTCGAGTGGTCCGGGAGGGGGACGGGGCTCGCCCGCGCGCGGCGCGCGAAGGCGGCGATGTTACCGAAAGGCGGCTATCCCTGGCCCGCGCGGGGTGGCGGCGCGGCCCGGCTGCGCGGGGGAATGGGGGACAATGCACGCGCCCTTCCTGGTCCGCTTCGCATGACGATCCATACCGACGACTTTGCCCCCTCTCCCCCTCCGGCGCGCGAGCGCGTGGTGTCGGCCGCACCGGCCTCCTCACAGGAGGAAGCGCTGGAGCGTGCGCTGCGCCCCAAGCTGCTGCAGGAGTACGTGGGCCAGGCCAAGGCGCGCGAACAGCTCGAGATCTTCATCGGCGCGGCCAAGAAGCGCGGCGAGGCGCTGGACCATGTGCTGCTGTTCGGCCCGCCGGGCTTGGGAAAAACCACGCTCAGCCACATCATCGCCACCGAACTGGGCGTGAACCTGCGCCAGACCAGCGGCCCCGTGCTGGAAAAGCCCAAGGATCTGGCAGCGCTGCTCACCAACCTGGAACGCAACGACGTTCTCTTCATCGACGAGATCCACCGCCTTTCGCCCGTGGTCGAGGAAATCCTCTACCCCGCGCTGGAGGACTACCAGATCGACATCATGATCGGCGAGGGGCCGGCCGCGCGCAGCATCAAGCTGGACCTGCAGCCCTTCACGCTGGTGGGCGCCACCACGCGCGCGGGCATGCTCACCAACCCGCTGCGCGACCGCTTCGGCATCGTCGCGCGGCTGGAGTTCTACACGCCCGATGAATTGGCGCGCATCGTCATGCGCTCGGCCGGCTTGCTGGGCGCGCCCATCGACGCCGAGGGCGGCATGGAAATCGCGCGCCGCTCGCGCGGCACGCCGCGCATCGCCAACCGCCTGCTGCGCCGGGTGCGCGACTATGCCGAGGTGAAGGGTTCGGGCCACATCACTCTGGACATTGCCAACCGCGCGCTGACCATGCTGGACGTGGATCCGCAGGGCTTCGACGTGATGGACCGCAAGCTGCTGGAGGCCGTGGTGCACCGCTTTGACGGCGGCCCCGTGGGACTGGACAACATTGCTGCCAGCATCGGCGAGGAGAGCGGCACCATCGAGGACGTCATCGAGCCCTACCTGATTCAGCAGGGCTATCTGCAGCGCACCCCACGCGGGCGCGTGGCCACGCTGGCCGCCTACCGCCACCTGGGCGTGGCGCCGCCGCGCGCCGCGGGCGGGCTGTTCGAGTCCGCCTGATCGCTCAAGCCGCGTGGGGGGTGAGCGGCTGCGTCCGCGCGTCGGCTTGGTGCGCCGCGCCGCGGGTCAGCGCTGTGACCATCCCGCTCACGATGAGCACCTGGGCCGCATAGTAGGTGGCCAGCACCCACAGCTGCGACAAGGGCAGCGGCTGCACGAAGCGGTTGGTGGCCAGCAGCGAATCGCTGAGCATGAAGCAGCACGCGCCCAGCGCCACCGCAAGCGACGAGCGCTCGCGCAGCGCCGCGTGGCGCCCCCAGGCCTGCGCCGCCATCAGCGCGATCACCACCACATACACGGCCACGGGCACCCGCAGCGCGGCCGGCAATCCGCCCTGCCACAGGAAGGCGTACATGCCGATGCCCAGCGCCAGCGTACCCCCGAGTGCCCCGCGGTGGCCGAACCAACCCGCGCCCTGCTTGAACAGCGCGACGTAGCACAGGTGCGCCAGCAGGAAGCTCACCAGGCCGGGAATGAACAGGTGCTCTGACAGCATCAGGAACACGTCGCCCGCCAGCGAACCCAGTAGCGCGCCCAGCAGCAGCCAGCATGACCGGTTCAAGCCAAAACGGCCTGTAGCGCTCATTGGATAAGCGTGATTAGCTACATAAACAATAGCAATCGCCATGGTCAGCGGCTTGAACAGCAGGTGCCACGCCGTGAACCCCAGCGCGCTGGTCGCCGTGGCCAGCGCCCCGGCTTCGATCATCAGCGCCAACCCCATGCCAATGCGCCCCTGCATGGCCGCGCCCAACGCCCACTGGCAGGCCAGCAGCGTAGCGAACCACACGGCGTTGGTCGCCAGCGGTGCGCTGTCGGCCTGCCACAGGAATGCCGCCACGCCCGCCAGCAGCAGCACGAACTGCACGCCGGCAAACCAGCGCAGCGGCGCGGACAGGGGTGGGTCGAACAGGGGCATGTCGTGGAGGTTGAAGGCCGGCTTGGGAAAGCGCTGCGCCACGTCGGCGGGGCGCCAACCGGGGGCTTTCAGCCACACGCGCAGCTTGTCCGCCCAGCGGCGGGCGTGCCAGCTGTCGTGCAGCAGGCCCGCATACACCTGGGCGTTGGCCCAGAGCGGGTCCCAGCTGTTGAGCAGGCCGCGCGTGCCGTACACGCATTTCTCCCGCGGGTCCTCGTCCTTGAAGGTACCGAACAGCCGGTCCCACACGATCAGGATGCCGCCGTAGTTTTTGTCCAGGTAGCTGTCGTTCACGGCGTGGTGTACGCGGTGGTTGCTGGGGCTGCAGAACCAGCGGTCGAACCAGCCCAGCCGCCCCACCTGCTCGGTATGCACCCAGAACTGGTACAGCAGGTCGACCAGCCCCACCACCACGAACACCAGCGGCGGCACGCCCGCCAGCGCCATCGGCAGGTAGAACAGCCAGCCCAGGACCGCGCCGGAACTGGTCTGGCGCAGCGCGGTGGACAGGTTGTAGTCCTGGCTCTGGTGGTGCACCGCATGCGCGGCCCACAGCACGGCCACTTCGTGCCCCATGCGGTGCAGCCAGTAGTAGCAGAAGTCGTAGAACACCAGCGCGATGAGCCAGCCGTACCAGGTGGTCCAGAACGCCTCGCTGCGCCACAGCGCCAGGTGCTCATAGGCCAGCGTGTACAGTCCCACGCGCAGCAGCACGGTGAACACCGCGCTGGTCTGGCTGAGCATGCCCAGGCTGACGCTGCTCACCGCATCGGCCAGCCGCAGCGCGGGCCGCCCGCGCCAACGGCCGATGGCCCATTCCAGCGCCATGAGGGCGAGGAACACCGGGGTGACGAGGACGATGATCTGGCTGCCGGACATGCGGCAATTGTTGGGGGTAACCTCTCGGCTCGGAAGTGGGCAATCCCCTAAAGCATGAGATTCTTATTAGCACTTCCAGGCTGCTATGCGGCACTCACGCGCCCGTGTGCTTGACCTAATCATTTGTTGTTTCACACCGCCTACGCGGCAGTGAATAGGCGTGGGTATCGCAGGTGGCGCTTACGTCACCGTGCCCCGTGCATCCACGCGGATGACGCGCTCCACCACGCCGTGCGCCAGGCCGCCGCGCACGCCAATCAGGTAGTCGTGCAGGTTCACCGTGGGGTCACAGTGGCCGGGTACCAGCCACAGCATGCGGCCCAGGGCCGGCAGGCGCGCCTTGGGGCCAGCTGCGTGCAGGACGCCGTGTTCGTCGCCGCCGTTGGCGTAGCGCAGGGCGCGCTCTGGCGGCAGGCCCCAGACCAGGGGCAGGCCGGAATCGATGGCGTGGCTCTTGTGTCCCGCGTCGCACACCACGTGCGTGTGCTGCGCAGAGATCACCTGCGTCTTCACGAACAGCGCATGCTCGAAGGCGGGCTGGGCGCTTTCGCGTTCATTGGCGGCGTAGTCCGCGTCCATGAAGAGGAACGAGCCGGCCTGCAGTTCTCCATACACCCCGCTGGCGGCCTCGTGCACCAGCGTGCCGGTGCCGGAGCCCGTGACCAGCGGCACGGGCAGGCCCGCGGCCTCGATCAGCGCGCGGGTATCGGCGGCGGCCTGCACTGCGTGGGCGATGGCCGCGCGCCGCTCGGCCGCGCTGCGCAGGTGCTGTGCGCTGCCGTGGTAAGCCTGCAGGCCCGCGAAATGCAGGCGCGGCTGGGCTGCCACGGCCTGGGCCAGGGCGAGCGCCGCCGGGCCGGGCGGCACGCCGCAGCGGCCCTGGCCGACGTCGATCTCCACGAACACGTCGATGCCGGCGTCGCTGCCCGCCACGCGCATGGCCTCGGACAGGCGGGTGATGCCTTCCGCGCTGTCCACCGCGATGCCCAGCCGCCCGCCGCGGGCGGCCAGTTGCGCGGCCAGGCGTGCCGCGCGCAATAGTTTGGCTCCCCCCAGTACCTCGTTGCTGATGTACAGGTCGGCCACGCCGCCGGCGGCGAGCGCCTCGGCCTCGGACACCTTCTGCACGCAATGGCCGCGCGCGCCGGCCTTTTCCAGTTGCAGGGCGATCTCTACGCTCTTGTGCATCTTGGCGTGGGGTCGCCAGCGCACCTGGTGCTTGTGCGCGAATTCGGCCATGCGCTGGATGTTGCGCTCCATGGCATCCAGGTCGACGACGAGTGCTGGCGTGTCGATCAGGTCCACGCGCAGCCCGACGGTGGCGCGCAGGTGTTCGGGCGGATGCTCAGGAGTGGATCTCATCGCGGCTCGCGTTCTCCAGGTGTTGCGTGTCGGCCCAGCCCACCAGGGTGAGGCCGTTGCCCTCGGTCCACAGCAGCCGGTTGATGGCGGCGTTGGTCAGCTGCCAGGTGCGTGGGGCCTGCAGGTCCAACCGCGTGGCCAGGCGGTAGAGCACGTCCATCACCCCGCCATGGGCCACCAGCACGATCTGCTCGCCGGCATGGCGCGCGGCAATGCCGTCCACCGTGACAGCAATGCGCTCGCGCAGCATGTCCAGCGACTCGCCGCCGCCGTCGGGCACGAAGTGGGGATCGCGCTTGCGCCAGCGCAGGGCCTGCTCGGGGGATTCGGTCTCGATCTGCTGGAAGGTGCGCCCCTGGAAGCTGCCAAAGCTGCGCTCGCGCAGGCCGGGCACGGGCGTGAGGGGCGCTCCCGTGGTGCGGGCCACGGCTTCGGCCGTGGCGTAGGCGCGCTGCAGGTCGCTGCTGTAGATGGCGGCCACCGCTTCGTCGGCCAGCGCCTGCCCTACCTGCCGGGCCTGCCACAGGCCGGTGTCGTTGAGCGGTATGTCCAGATGGCCCTGGATGCGGGTGTCCACATTCCAGGCGGTTTCGCCGTGGCGGATGGCGATGATGCGGGTGGCGTGCATGGAAAAGAGCGCAGGCGTGGGGTCAGAGCAGGGAACTGGCGTTGTCGAGCACGAAGTCGCAGGCCTTTTCCTTCAGGTCGCCCTTGAGGCGGTTCAGGTTGAACTGCTTGCCGTTGGAACCGCTGACCATGCCCGACAGGCCGCTCAGGTAGCCCTCGTCGCGGGGCTCGGGCTGGGCCGCGCCCAGGCCCATCTTGCCCAGCAGCTGCTGTTTGACCAGTGCGGCCTTGTCGGCATTCAGATAGTTGTTCTTCATGCAGTAGGTGATCACGCCGGCAGCGTTGCTGGGGGTGGCCGATCCACTCAAACCCATGGCGGACAGGGCCGACGGCGCAGCGCCCCCACCCAACATTCCGCCGAGCGTGGAGGGGCTGGCACCCCCGCCGGTCGCGCCGCGCAGGGTGTCGCCCAGGCCGGATGCCTGGGCGACCATGCTCGCGGTGCCCAGGCAGGCGCACAGAACAAGGTGTCGGATGGAGCTTCGCATGGCGGGTCCTTTCAGGTCGGGGGGAGTCAGCGTTGTGGCGTGATTTCTGTGCGGACCTTGCGCTGGCCCGCTGGGGGGCGCGGGAAGCCGGTGAGCGCCTGGTCGAACAGCACGCCGTAGATGGCGGGATCATCCGTCCACACGTCCTCGTACACGGCCGAGGTTTCGTACACCACCTGCTGCGAAGCGGCGTCGCGCAGCATCAGACTGACCTTGCGGTGGTAGAGGGTGGGCGGGCCGTCCATCATCCAGCCCATGCCGCCAAAACCCCAGCCACCGCCGTAGCCCAGGCCCCAGCCGAAGCGGCCGTAGAACGGATCGGGCGCATAGGGCCAGTAGCGCGGTGTGGCGTAGCCGCCCTCGGCACCGATCTGTGCAACCAGCCGTGGCTGGGTGTCGTCGCGGCGCAGGCCCACGCGCGCAAGCGCCTGTTCGGCCAGGGCCTCGATGGGTGCAAACGCTGCGGCCTGCGCCTGCTGCGAGGGCAGCCGCTCGAAGCGGTAGGTGGGTGGGCTGGGCAGAGCGCTGAGGGTGGAGAAGCTGCTGACGTCGCTCTCCACCAGGCGCGGACCGGCGCAGCCGGCCAGCAGTGCGGCCGCGGCGCTCAGCGCGAGGGCAGGAATGTGGCGCAGGAAGGCCATGGCGGTATCTCCCCGGGGCATCAGGCCCCGCGCCTGTGATGGTACGGCGTTGCGCGGCGCTGCGTTCAGCCCAGTTGCACCACCTGCAGGCCAGGCAGCGCGGGTGCGACCGGAAATTCCTCGTGATCGAACGCCATGTCGCCATTCGGGTCGGCAATACCGGTGGCCTTGGCGTTCTTGAAGTCGTGCAGGTGGGGGTCCATCAGGTGCGTGGTCACCACGTGGCCCATGGCGCGCAGCATGCTCTCGATGCGGCCCGGGAACTTCTTGTCCCATTCGCGCAGCATTTCGTTGACGGCCACGCGCTGAAGGCCGTCCTGGCTGCCGCACAGGTTGCAGGGAATGATGGGGAACTGCTGGTACTGCGCCCAGCGCGCCGTGTCTTTCTCGGGCACGTAGCACAGCGGGCGAATCACCACATGCTTGCCGTCGTCGCTGACCAGCTTCGGCGGCATGCCCTTCATGCGGCCGCCGTAGAACATGTTGAGCATCAGCGTGGCGACGATGTCGTCGCGGTGGTGGCCCAGCGCCAGCTTGGTGCAGCCCAGGTCGTCCGCCACCTTGTAGAGGATGGCGCGGCGCAGGCGCGAGCACAGGCTGCAGGTGGTCTTGCCCTCGGGCACCACGCGCTTGACGACGCTGTAGGTGTCCTGGTTCTCGATGTGGTACTGCACGCCGATGCTCTTGAAATAGTCCGGCAGCACATGCTCGGGGAAGCCGGGCTGCTTCTGGTCCAGGTTCACGGCCACGATGTCGAACTTCACCGGCGCGCGCTTTTGCAGCTTGCGCAGGATGTCCAGCAGCGTGTAGCTGTCCTTGCCGCCGGACATGCACACCATGATCTTGTCGCCTTCCTCGATCATGTTGAAGTCGGTGATGGCACGGCCCACCTCGCGGCACAGGCGCTTTTCCAGCTTGTGGGACTCGCGCTCGATCTTGCGTGTGTCGGCCGCATCGGGCGCGGCATCTTCGCCGGCCCAGTCGGCGGCGGTGGGAAGGGTGTTGTTGGCGGTGTTCATGGGTTTACCACTGTCCTGTCTCGACGCGAATGGCGACTTCGCAGTCATCAAAAATTTCCAGTTTGGCGATCTTCACGCGCACGCCCAGCACGCCGGGCAGCTGCATCAGCCGGTTGGCCAGCTTGCCGATCAGGCTCTCCAGCAGGTTCACATGCTCGGCCGTGCACTCGTCGATGATGATCTGGCGCACCTTGCGGTAGTCCAGCACGTGCTGGATGTCGTCGTCGCGCGGCGCCAGGGGCTGGGTGCCCAGGTTCAGCTCGGCGTCCACCTGGATGGGCTGGGGCGCGTTTTTTTCGTGCGCGAGGATGCCCAGGTTCGCGTCGAAGCGCAAACCGGTGAGCGTGAGGATCTGGGTGCCGGCGGCGGTGTGCATGGCGGGGCGTGCGGGTTCACATCAGGGAGAAGTCGCGCTCGAAGCGCATCAGGTGCTGGCCGCCGTCCACCAGCAGCGTGGTGCCGGTGAGCGAGCGATTGTCCAGCGCGAAACGCACGGCGGCGGCCACGTCTTCTGGCGTGGACGAGCGGCCCAGCGGGCTCAGTGCGTGCATGCGCTCAAAGCGCTCGCCCGTCAGCAGATGGCTGGTGAGGGTGAGCCCCGGCGCCACGCCCACCACGCGCACGCGCGGCGCGAGCGCCATGGCCAGCATGGTGCCGGCCGCTTCCAGCGCGGCCTTGGAGAGCGTGTAGCTCAGGAAGTCCGGGTTCAGGTTCCACAGCTTCTGGTCCAGCAGGTTCACCACCGCGCCTTGCACGTCGGCTTCGCCCGCGGCGGCGCGCTGCTCCAGATGGGCATGCAGCGCCTGCGCCAGCAGCACGGGTGCGCCGGTGTTGCTGCGCAGGTGCTGCTCCAGCAGCGCGTAGCTGAAGCTGGAGGCCGTGTCGTGTTCGAACAGCGAGGCGCTGTTGACCACCGCATCCACCGCACCGAAGTGCGCCACCACGCGCGGCAACAGGGCGCGTGCGGCCGCTTCATCGGCAAAATCAGCATCAAAATGCGCGCTAGCACCCGCCAGTTCTGCGCAAGCAGCTACGGTTTCAAGAGCGTCCTGTTGCGAAGACCGGTAATGCACGGCCACCTGCCAGCCCCCGGCCGCCAGCGCCAGCGCAATGCTGCGGCCCAGGCGCCGGGCGGCGCCTGTCACCAGCACGGTGCGGGGGCGGGCAGGAGAGGTCATTGGGGGGACAATCGGGCGCGTGACGAGCAAACCCACAATTTTACCGAGCGCCCTGCAGACCCATGTCGCCAAGGCCATTGCCGAGGCGGGAGGCTGGATCGGCTTCGACCGGTTCATGGCGCTGGCGTTGTACACGCCGGGCCTGGGCTATTACGCGGGCGACCTGCCGAAGTTCGGTGCCATGCCCGCCAGCGGCAGCGACTTTGTCACTGCGCCCGAGCTGTCGCCCGTCTTCGGCCGCGTTCTGGCACGCCAGGTGGGCGAGGCGCTGGACGCCACCGCCACCGACGAGCTCTGGGAGTTTGGTGCCGGCAGCGGCGCGCTGGCCGCGCAGCTGCTGGGCGCGTTGGGCGACCGCGTGCGGCGCTACACCATCGTGGACCTGTCGGGCAGCCTGCGCGCGCGCCAGCAGGCCACGCTGGCGGCCTGGAGCGACCGCGTGCACTGGGTCGACCGCCTGCCCGATCAGATGCAGGGCGTGGTGGTGGGCAATGAGGTGCTGGACGCCATGCCCGTGCAACTGCTGCAGCGCCGCGCGGGCCTGTGGCACGAACGCGGCGTCGCCCTGGACGAGTCGGGCAACGGCTTTGTGTGGCAAGACCGTCCCACCCCGCTGCGCCCGCCGGTGGAGATCGACGGCCCGCACGACTACCTCACCGAGATCCACCCCCAGGGCGAGGCCTTCATGCGCACGCTGGCCCAGCACCTCGTGCGCGGCGCGGCCTTCCTGATCGACTACGGCTTTGGCGAGGACGAGTACTACCACCCCCAGCGGCACATGGGCACGCTGGTGTGCCACCGCGGGCACCAGGTGGATTCCGACCCGCTGGCGGACGTAGGCCTCAAGGACATCACCGCGCACGTCAACTTCACCGCGATGGCCCTGGCCGCGCAGGACGCGGGGCTGCAGGTGCTGGGCTACACGACGCAGGCGCACTTTCTCATCAACTGCGGTCTGCTATCCGAACTGGAGCGGCTGACGCAGGCCCAGCGGGCCCAAGCGGCCAAGTTGATGATGGAGCACGAGATGGGCGAGCTGTTCAAGGTGCTGGCCGTGGGCGCAGGCGCGCCGTGGCGGCCCCTGGGCTTTGCGCAGGGTGACCGGAGCCACCGGCTCTGAGGGTTCTATAGATGGTTTGGTATTAAACAACCAAAAAAACAGTATTTTTAGAAATAAAAAGCGACGCCTACAGTGACTGCACGTCTTCACCCACCGCTGCACAGGAGCTGTCACGATGTCCGCTTTACCCCACGATCCGGGCCTTGCCTCACAGGCATCGCAAGAGTTTGAGATCCGCCGCCTGCCGGCCCCGTTGGGCGCCGAGGTGCTCGGGCTGAACCTGGCCCAGCCGCTGAGCGATGCGGACTTCGACCGCATCCTGCGCGCGCACTGGGAGCATGTGGTGCTGGTCTTTCGCAACCAGCGCATCACGCCCGCGCAGCAGGTAGCCTTCAGCCGCCGCTTCGGGCCGCTGCAGATCCATGTGCAGCGCAAATTCGCGCTGCAGGGCCACCCCGAAGTGCTGGTGGTCTCCAACATCCGCGACGAGAACGGCGAACCCACCGGGCTGGGCGACGCGGGTTCGCTATGGCATTCGGACCTGTCGTACAAGGACAAGCCCAGCCTGGGCTCGCTGCTGCATGCGCAGGAGCTGCCCAATGTGGGCGGCGACACGCTGTTTGCCGACCAGTACGCCGCCTACGACGCGCTGCCCGAGGCCACCCAGCAGCGCATCGCTCATCTGCGGGCGGAGCACAGCTATCTGGCACGCTATGAGGAACTGCGCCAGCGCAACCCCTGGCGCCCCCGGCTGACGCCCGCGCAGATCGCCGAGGTGGCGCCGGCCGTGCACCCCGTGGTGCGCACCCACCCGGCGACGGGGCGCAAGGCGCTGTTCGTGAGTGAGCACTTCACCACGCGCATCCTGGACCTGCCGGAGGAGGAGAGCCGCGCGCTGCTGCAGGAGCTGTTCGCTGCCAGCGTGCGGCCCGAATTCGTCTACCGCCACCAGTGGCAGCCGCACGACCTCGTGTTCTGGGACAACCGCGCGGTGCTGCACCTGGCCGCCGGCACCCCCGACACCGAGCGCCGCAAGCTCTACCGCACCACGGTGGAGGGCGACGCGCCCCGCTGATCCCGCCGCCCCTTCGCATACTCACTAATTGATAGCTGTTGGCGCTTGATGGGTAAGCGCCAGGGCCACTTTTTGCCTGAAACAGGACAGAACCTATGACGACCCTCCCTTCCGCGACGCCCACACCGCAATCGCACCGCCCGGTGCACGGGCCCCTGCGCCATTTTTTTCTTCGTTTCCTGCGTCGCGCCACCCGCCGCGCTGCGGTGCTCTGCTCGGTTGCCGGCCTGCTGCTGGGCGCGCACGGTGTGGCCCAGGCGGCCGAGGGGCAATTGCGCATCGCCCAGCAGTTCGGCATCGTCTACCTGCTGCTGAACGTGGCGCAGGACCAGAAGCTCATCGAGAAGCACGGCAAGGTTGCGGGTGTGGACATCCGGGTCGAGTTCGTCAAGCTCTCGGGCGGCGCCGTGATCAACGATGCGCTGCTGGCCGGCTCCATCGACATCGCCGGCGCGGGCGTAGGCCCGCTGTTCACGCTGTGGGACCGCACGCGCGGCCGCCAGAATGTGAAAGGCGTGGCGTCGCTGGGCAACTTCCCGTACTACCTGGTGAGCAACAACCCAGCGGTCAAGACCATTGCCGACTTCACCGACAAGGACCGCATTGCGCTGCCGGCCGTGGGTGTGTCGGTGCAGTCGCGCATCCTGCAGCTGGCCTCCGCCCAGCGCTGGGGCGACCCGGCATTCAACCGCCTGGACAAGCTGCAGGTGGCCCTGCCGCACCCCGACGCGGCCGCGGCGATCATCAAGGGCGGCACCGAGATCACCGCGCACTTCGGCAACCCTCCCTTCCAGGAGCAGGAACTGGCGGCCAACCCAGCCGCGCACATCGTGCTCAAGTCCTATGACGTGCTGGGCGGGCCGGCGTCGGCCACGGTACTCTACGCCACGGAGAAATTCCGCAACGACAGCCCCAAGACCTACCGCGCGCTGCTGGACGCGCTGGACGAGGCGGCGCGCTTCATTGCCGCGCAGCCCGAGCAGGCGGCCGACATCTACCTGCGCACCCACGGCGGCAACACCGACCGGCAGCTGCTGCTGCAGGTGCTGAAGAACCCCGAGGTGCAGTTCCAGATCCGCCCGCAGAACACGCTGGGGCTGGGGCAGTTCCTGCACCGCGTGGGCGCGCTCAAGCACCAGCCCGTGGCGCTGCAGGACTACTTCTTCGACGACCCACGCATTGCAGGAGGCAACTGATGCGCACCGCATTCCAGGGCGAAGCGAGCGGCGCGACCGCCTGGGCAGGCACGCCCGGCGCCATTGCAGGCCATCAGCCAGCAGCCCATCTGGCCAGCCACCCAGTCAGTGCGGCCCCAGCAGTACCTGCACCGCTGTTGCAGGTGCAGGGCGTGAGCATCGACTACCGCACACACGAGCGCGTGGTGCGTGCCACGCACCAAGTCTCCTTCGACGTGCATGCGGGCGAGCGCTATGTGCTGCTGGGCGCGTCGGGCTGCGGCAAGTCCACGCTGCTCAAGTCCATTGCCGGGTTCATCGCGCCCGCCGAGGGTGTCGTGCGCCTGCAGGGTCAGGCGGTCGCCGCGCCGGGGCCCGACCGCGTGGTGGTGTTCCAGGAGTTTGACCAGCTGCCGCCCTGGAAGACCGTGCGCGAGAACGTGATGTTTCCGCTGCTGGCCTCGCGCCGCGCCACGCGCGCCGAGGCGGCCGAGCGCGCCGCGCTGTACCTGGACAAGGTGGGCCTGGCCCGGTTTGCCGACGTGCGCCCGCACCAGCTGTCGGGCGGCATGAAGCAGCGCGTGGCCATTGCCCGCGCGCTGGCCATGCAGCCCCAGGTGCTGCTGATGGACGAACCCTTTGCGGCGCTGGACGCGCTCACGCGCCGGCGCATGCAGGAGGAGCTGCTGGCGCTGTGGGACGAGTTGCGCTTCACGCTGGTGTTCGTCACCCATTCCATCGAGGAAGCGCTGGTGGTGGGCAGCCGCATCGCCATTCTCTCGCCGCACCCCGGGCGCCTGCGCGCCGAGATCAACTGCCACCAGTTCGGGCTGCACAGCGTGGGCGGCGCCGATTTCCAGGCCACCGCGCAGCGGGTGCATGGGCTGCTGTTCGACGAGCCTGTGCACGGCGCCGCAGCCTTCGATGCCCCGCACGCGCCTGTTCCGCCCACCTTCGCCTGACCTCTGCCCATGAGCCTTCCAACCTCTTCCGTCTCCGCGGCGCCCTTCGCGCTGCACCCGCCCGTGCGCCCCGAAGTGCTGCACACCCTGCCCCCGCTCGGACGCGTGGCGCCCGCGCAGCCGCTGCCGCTGGGCCGCCGCCTCTGGCAGCAGGGCGCGCTGCGCAAGGCGCTGATCCTCGCCGTGCTGGCGCTGCTGTGGGAAGGCGTTGCGCGCTGGCAGGACAACGACCTGCTGCTGCCCACCTTCCTGCAGACCGCGCAGGCCTTCGCACAGGGCGTGGCTTCGGGCGAGCTGCTGCACAAGACGGCACTGTCGCTGGCCGTGCTGCTCAAGGGCTACCTCGCGGGCATCGCCTGTGCCTTCGTGCTCACCACGCTGGCCGTGTCCACGCAGTTGGGACGCGACCTGCTGTCCACGCTGACGGCCATGTTCAACCCGCTGCCGGCGATCGCGCTGCTGCCGCTGGCGCTGCTGTGGTTCGGCCTGGGGCAGGGCAGCCTGGTCTTCGTGCTGGTGCATTCCGTGCTGTGGCCGCTGGCGCTCAACACCTACGCGGGCTTTCAGGGCGTGGCCGAAACGCTGCGCATGGCCGGTCGCAACTACGGCCTGAAGGGGCTGCGCTACGTGCTGCAACTGCTGGTGCCCGCGGCGCTGCCGTCCATCCTGTCGGGGTTGAAGATCGGCTGGGCCTTCGCCTGGCGCACGCTGGTCGCGGCGGAACTGGTGTTCGGCGCGTCTTCGGGGCAGGGCGGCCTGGGCTGGTACATCTTCCAGAACCGCAATGAGCTCTACACAGACAAGGTCTTCGCGGGCCTCGCCATGGTGATCGCCATCGGCCTGGCGGTGGAGAACCTGGGCTTTCACACGCTGGAGCGCCTGACGGTGCGGCGCTGGGGCGTGCAGCGCTAGCAGGCCGTTGAAAAATCCCCCGCCGACGCCCGCGTTGGCCGCTACGATCTGAAGCCATCGGTGAACGACCCAGACGAGGACGATGAGAGGCAGTCAAGATTTCCAGGGGGCGATGTTCAGCTACATCAGCCTTGAAGAGCGCGTGCCGCAGGCACACCCGCTGCGCAAGTTGCGCGCGGTGGTTGATGCGCTGCTGGCAACCATGAACCGCGAGTTCGAAGCGGTGTACGCCCGCCGTGGCCGCCCATCGGTGCCACCGG